>JANQEY010000113.1 GCA_028278125.1 bacterium
TTCCGAAATCTCACGTGGTGGAAGCGACTGAAGGTAGGCAAACAGGGAGAACCAGATGAGCAGGTTACCCCAGAATGTGCCCTGGTACAACGGATCAAAACCATCAGTAAAATGCTGTTCCAGCTCCTTGGGAAAACCGATTATTTGACCATTCATGACATAGACCTCGATTCCATTATTCTTGCCGGAGATATATAAATGCAATCATCAGGCCACTTATGAGTAAATGGAGCCATTGCTCAAAAACAATGTTAATAACAATTTAGCATGAGCAATTTTCTTAGGAAGAGTTTACAAGAGGCTTAAACCGGTTTACAAACTGTAAACCGGTTTACAGTTTTGAGAAATGTAAACTGTGTTATTGGGATTCAGCACCCGGACGCTGAAGCTTGAGTTTCCGGATTTTTTTGTACATGGCCTGCCTAGAGATTCCCACACGGCGTGCGGCTTCAGAGACATTCCATAATGTTTCATCGAGGATTGACGTCAACCTTGATTTTTCATCTTCCACAGAAGATGATTCTGAGACGATTGACCTGGCGGTAAAGAGTATATTTTGTGCCGGAGACTTGGATATTTCCTGTGGGAAATGGCTTGGAACAAGTTGATTATCGTGGCAGACAATAAAAGCCCTTTCCATCGCGTTGCGAAGTTCACGGACATTCCCCGGCCACGGGTATTTAATCAACATCTCAAGCGTTTCACCGGTGACCGGTTCGATAGCTTTATTAGTTTCGTCATTAAGCTGTTGACGGAAATGTTCGACGATAAGAGCTATGTCCTCTTCTCGATCCCTGAGTGGAGGAATATGAATTGTTACCACATTCAACCTGTAATAGAGATCTTCACGGAATTGACCATCCGATATTTGCGCCTGGAGGTTTTTATTTGTTGCCGCTATGATTCTAGCGTTGGTTTTAAGCGTTTTGCTGTCGCCAACTCTTTCGAATTCTCCTTCCTGGAGAACCCTGAGAAGGCCAAGCTGCATTCTTGGAGAAATATCACCGATCTCATCGAGAAAAATAGTCCCATTCCGAGCCGCCTGGAACCTGCCTGTACGGTCTTTATTAGCCCCAGTAAATGCGCCTTTCACATGGCCGAAAAGTTCACTCTCGAGGAGGTTCTCCGGTAACGCGGAACAGTTCACTTTAATAAACGGACCGTCGGCTCTTTCACTACTGAAATGCAGGGCTGAAGCAACAAGTTCTTTTCCTGTTCCACTATCTCCTGTAATCAGGACGGTTGAAAGTGAATCCGACAAGTCTTCAACCATCTTGTATATTTCCTGCATAGCCTGGGATTTGCCAACCATACCACCGAATTTATTACGGTCTTCAACCAGTTCCTGCAGATGGTGCAGATGTGTTACATCCCTGAAGACAAGTAGGACTTCGGCGATTCTGCCCTTTTTCTGACGAAGTAAAGAAGAGCTCACCCTGAATATTTTAATCCCATCGGCTGTCTCAATTTCAACCTGTGTATCGTTTATTGATTTAAAAGATTCCCGTGTCTCCTGGATCTGGGAACGGATTATTTCCCAGTTGGTTGTTATCCAGTTGGATAAAGTGGATTGTTCAATATCATATCGTCCAATGCTTAGTAGTTCACAAAACCTTTTGTTTACCCTGAGGATTGTTGCGTCCAGGTCAATAGTCACCATTCCGTCATTGACATTATTAAAAATTGCCTCAAGGTGTTCACGCTGTTGCCTTAAATCATGTTCAGCCTGGCTCCTCGCAAGAATTTCAGTTTGGAGAGAATTATTAAGTCTTTCGAGCTCAACCGTTCTTTCTTCAACTCGCCGTTCCAATGTTTCCGTATAATATTCGCGCTCCTGTTTAACCTGGGTTTTAGTTACCGCGTAGCGACCAACAAAATAGATTGTCAGCAACAACAGGGGGAATGGGATGAGAATTATCAAGGCCAGGTGATATCTCTTCAGCAACCAGAGTTTTGAGGGATTCTCAACAAGCTGATACAAGGCAACTGTGCTGCCGGACCTTACTGGAATATGGTTTCTTAGCAATCGTCCATGCTCAGGATAAGTTGGAGGAATTACCCTGGCTCCATCGACAGTTGCAATCCGGTATCCTTTAAGATTGTAGATAAAGGACGGACTTTTCTGGTTATATGATGAGAATACTATTGTCCCGTCTGCCAGCTTCATTAGGGGCAATGATTCGGAAGGAAAAGATTTCAGCTTGAGTTGCCTGGAAATGCTTCCGCCATCGTTTATAATATTGAATGTTTTGTCTTTGTTCCAGACAATCCCGGTGACATTTGAATTCGAAACTTCCTGTCCTGAAAACGGGATATAATTACCCGGGATCGTTTTTGAATCCTGCAGCTGCCCGGTATTTAGATCAATCGATACAATCGTAGTATTCTCAGCTTCTTTGTTACCGGGTCTTATCAAACCCGTTAACAAAGATCTATCTTCGGTTAAGCCAATGATATCTGTCGTTCCGCACATCGCATCAAGGCGATTTATCCATCTGAACCTGCCGGTTTGATCAACCTGAACATAGTTAGCTTCGTAATCATTCAGGGAGTCCAAGTAAACTGAACCGCTATTTTGGTAAACCTGGGCAGGTACACTGGAACCAAAACAATCTGATCTGTTCCCGAAAGTAAAGACGGCCAAGCTGTCCTTATTTAATTTCCAAAACCCCTGGGTTGGGATTGATGCTATTCTTGATTCAGCTATTTGAACCGGTAAACTATCCTTTTTATATATTCTTAATGAATAATAGGGTTCATTATAATTATTGTCCGATAAACTGACGATGAAATAATCTATATCTCGATTACTCTCCGCAATCTGCCGTTCCCAGGTAACATCTATTTTCCAGGGAACATCTTCCGGCCACTCTTGCGGACGATTCAATTGGTCGAATATTACCAGTCCGTTATTATTATCGAGAAAACAGAACTGGATACTGTCAAGATTTTCGTGATTGTTTGCCTGGTCAATCGTTCTTAAGAAATTCCGAACGAACAGGATTTCATCGAATCCATCACCGTCAACATCCATCACTTTTGTATTGCTCGAATTAATAGATTTTCCCAGGATATATCTTTGCTGTAATCCAAAGGATGGATTCATCAGGAAGCATTCGGTTTCTGTTAGCGTATAGAAGTTAGCATAACTCAATAGTGAGTCGGGGAAGAACCTGACATTGGACAAAACAGTATCAGAGGGCACGGCACTTTCAGATATTTCAAGCTTATACGGGAAAGCAGATGGATTAATGTACTCCAGCTTCTCGATGTTGAATAACCACACCAGCAGGATGATCTGGAAAACGATAACAACCGGTAAAAGGGCAAATATTCTACTTTTATTTTTATCCATCTTTTTTATACCACAATTCTCAATCTAGAGAATAACCACCGATTCCTATTTATAATCAGCTGAATATTCCGGTCAGGGAATATAACAAATGATTTGATAAAAAGAGCGGCGTTTACGCCGCTCTTGGTATTTTTATTCTGTATCCACCGGTGATTATTTGATTGCACCAACTTTTTTAATATCCAGCCTTCTCTCTTCATTCTGGGCGTGGAAGAAATAAAATCCGCTTGCCAGGTTAGTGCCATCAAAAATGAAATTATGATAACCTCGCATATAGTGGTCATTTGCCAGTGTTTCGACATTTTGCCCCAGTATGTTAAATACCGAGACATTCAGGTGTGAATCTATTGGCAGCGCAACTGTTGCCGTAATGGTGGCGTTAAAGGGATTCGGATACGTAGCGATAATACCAAAATATTCAGGTATCTCGGCAAAACCGTTGTCTTCGACACCGAGTTCCGGACCGGCCGCATCATCGCCACCGTCATAAGGTGTCCAGACATTATTTTCCCAGACAAGGTCGTCCAGGAACATTTGCCAGTATCCCTGGCCGGAATTGGACGAGATACAATCCTGACCCTCTTCGAGGGCAGTTATGATATTGTTGGTTACCACAGACCCTATGTTCAACGTTGTCATGGTATCGCCAAGGATGTGGTTATAGAAGGTCCTTTCGGTTCCACTGATGAAGAAACCGTATTGGTTTCCTTCCATAATACAATCATTGACAGTAACATCTTCAGCGCAAGTTATGGCAACTGCTGCCTCAGCATTTGTGCCAAAATAACAACCTTCAATCAGAAACGGTCCCTGGCTGGCTTCAAAGAAAATGCCATCATGGTAATTTTCTGAAAAATCAGAATCTATAATACTGATGTTTTCGTTATTTGTATCGAACCACATACCTCTTGTATAATTATACCTTGATGTATGTCCAATAACTTCTACGTCACGCATTTCCAGTACTTTCATTCCACCCAGCGCCCAAGTCATAGTTCCCGCAGCGTACCCGCGCCAGTTGTTCCTGTAAGTTTCGCAGTCTATAATCCGAAGACCAACATCTCGGAAACCGCCAAACCCCAGCGCACCATTATCACTTGATTCCAGGTTTCTATAAGTAACATTCGTTGAGCTCGAAGCGTCGATACCAGTCCAGTTGTTATTCAGGAATTTACAGTTTTCAACTACAATTCTGTCACAATTTAAAATACCAAACGCCGCATTGCCCAGGTAGCCATTTGTATGCTGAAATGTGATCCCTTCAAACTTTATATGGTCTGATTGTACAGCTCTGAAAATAAAACCTGCATTGGGAACTTCAACAACAGCGGTCTGCATGTCTGTTCCAGGTTTAACTTCCATTGTGATTATATCATAGTCTTCATCCACATAGAAAGCGCCTGGAAACAGTTCTTCTTCAGTGAGGACCTGGGCATATCGCTCCCCATTGACAATGAGCATTTCACGCCTGACCAGGAGATCATTGCATGAAGCAATCCAGGCAAGTGTTTTTATACTCTGTTGTTCTTCATCCCATCCGGGTTGTTCCGTTAAAAGCCCCCAGTCAAATTCCCATGAATGTGTATAGTAATCAGTACCGCTGATATGTTCCCAGCCATTCCATATCTCCGAACCGGATATAATAACTTCATCATCTTCATAAGCCTTTACAACGAGACGAGTGTGGATGTCTTCCGGATCTGACCAGAAAAGACTATCCTCCCTGTATATACCTTCATGGATAACGATTGTTTTTGTTTCATTATTATCGAATAGCTGGCGGGTGTAGTATAGAGCTGGACCAAATGATTCAAAAGGATAATCTTCTGTACCCTCATTGTCATTTGATGCATTCGGGTGGTTCTGGTTTACTACGATCGTCGAAATTCCGTACCCTGAACATATTGTTGTAGACAACAGCAATACCAGGATTACAGGTAGTGTTTTATAGTAAAAACGTTTCATGATTTTTTCCTCCATCATCACGGAAGAAGTCAAATTTTATAATGATAACGTAAGTTTTTGCTGAATTTACTCTTCTTCCTGTCATTCCAGGCAATAATTAAGAAGATTGACGCATTTGAAAAAGAATCCTGACATGTACCAGAATATGTATTACCATTGTTAAAACTGAATGCGTCATTTTCTCATGCCTATGTAATATCTATAACTGCCAAAGTCGCCAATAATTGTTAGAACATTTGTGACGTTGTTCATGATACTACATAAGCAAAATTATCTCCTTGTTTTTCCTACTCAGTTATACCCGGAACAGATGAGGGTATTATCGCGATCTGGACATAACGTAAAATTACATTTTCTGCGAATATGTGATTTAGATAACACTGATTTGTGACAGGTATCGCAGAGTCTCTTCTCTATGTCAAAACGATTAAAAACCACAGCTATAATATTATAAATATCAACAGCTAGGGGTTTAGTTAACCCATCCTTTAAAGATACTAATTTAAATTGAGAAAATCTAATAAAATTAACAAGTTTATTAATTCACGCTCCTGTTTCAGCCAGGATTATCCCTTGTTGATATCAAACATCTCCCCATTAAGATTAAACCAATGTAGAACAATTGTATAGCCGTCGTTTCTCAGCTGTCCTCGTGCGAGACTGTTGTCGTCGAATCGATAGTTTCTATTATCGGTTCATTTTCAAGCTCCGAATAATCCAGTTCGCTTCCACGGATACTGTGTGGAATCATGAATATTCCCAGCATAAAAACTGAAGCTATCAAACCCCAGATTTTTTCACGTTTCCGGCTGTCACCTCTCATGAACCATAGAGCAATCAACCAGACAATCATCGCGAAAAGTGTCTTGTTATCCGTCAGGTCTTCCCCAAATGGCCAGCCTGTCCAGAAAGCCCCAAAGGCATAATATTGAACGATCGGTCCAAGGATTAATCCACCAACTGCCAGGAATATTGCAGTTATCCAGGCATAGAGTTTTAACTTGTCTCTGGTAAAAACTCCGATAATTAACCTGAAAGCGTATAACATTGAGAAGAACATGAAGAATATGTGCAGAGTCAGTACAAAGCCTGGAACGGCACCAGTATAACGTATTACTGCGGGACCACCTTCAGGTATTGTTACAACCTTGTTATCGTGGGAAAGACGAACCTCGTAATCAACTTTTCCCGCAGGAGGTTGGGAGGGAAAACTACCTGAAAGTTTACCATTAGCAAATATTAAGCTGCTAACGGTTGGATCATCATCAGTTTTATGCCTTTTCCAGATGATTTCTCCCTTAATCTCGGCATTTTTAACCTCTATCTCAACCGGACAATCTGTGCCTGTTGTGTAACTGCGCAATAATTCATAGGATATTGTTTCATTCGCAATCTCAACTTTACCTCTTTTAGGGTAACTTGGACCTGTGAGGCGCTGGTAAACCGCTGTTCCTGCAGTGAGTATAAATGCCAACAGCCATATCATTAATATCTTTAATATTTTCATCTTCCATCCTGGGTAATATTAATTCAAAAGCAAAAACCTTCATTTATGGGAAAGGGAATATAGCTTTTTTCATCTCCGGCTCAAAACAGATTTCATATTTGTCGATATTATAAGTAAGTTCTCTTATTCAGGTCACAAACATTTTTAAAATCCGGCAATTAAAGACATATTAATCCGGATATAATAGGAGAGAGTCTTTACAGTTTCCTGAACCATACAACGGGATTATCTTTCAAACATGTTTGATTTTTATCTCACTGTTTCAAATAATCATCAACCGATTACCTGGAGCAAAAAACCCTTTTCATCAAAGCCCTGGTCGCTTGCTGTCGGAACTAAGCTTATCGAGAAGGAGGGCACCGGTTGGCGTATGTCAGGACTTGGCTGGGATGAAGAGGTAACATTTTTCCAGGAGAACGGATCCGGATTCGTAGCCGCTATAGGTGAGCCCTTCGCAGGAACAGACTGGATTGAATCTCATGACGGTCCCAAGCCGTACGGCAGGGTTCCCGGTGAGACACTTGCGAGGTTATGGAACCAGTTTGGTGATGACATGGCGATTTCACTCGTTGGGGATTATGCTATAATCGCTCTTGATGGTGAGACTCGTGAGATTACCCTTATCGGAGGTCGTCAAAGCCTGCGGTACTTGCATTATCACGCGGATAATAACCGTACAATTATTTCCACTTCTTTACATGAAGCAGCTCGCCTGTCCGATCGTGATCCCGTACCTGATCCGGCTGCACTTGTTGAGACTGCGCTCTTTGCTCATCCCCTTGGCGAAAGAACACTTTGGAAGGGATACAGCACTCTTCAGCCCGGTGAGATAGTAAAAATTGATTACGGGAACATCAACAGAAGTTCCTGGTTCGATTATACAGAACTGTTCTCCGACTTGAGGGCGCTGCCTTTTTCCGAAGCTAAAAACGTTGGCCAGGAGGTTCTGAAAAATGCCGTCAGGCTCTTATGTGACGGCACCGGCAAAATGCGGTCAGCGCTCACATCAAGCCCTGAAAGCAGGTTAATCTGGTCGTTAATTGATCACGATTCGGTTGATCTTCTTGGTTACTCCTTTGGTGTCCCCGGTTCTCTCAGCTTTGAAAAACCACGTACCATAGCCTCGAAACTTGGCAGTTCATTCCAGGCGGTTGCTTTTGATGAACAGTTTGAAAACGAATATTCCGACCATGCGCATCACGCGCTGTGCCTGATGGATGGTCTTGCTACTTTCGAAAGGGCGAATTTCCTATACGGGATGCAGAAGACTCGAGGACACTCACCTTTTGTCATCACAGGAGCTATCGGGAGCCAGCTCCTCAGGACATTCCAGAGTATCGGTTGGATTGTTACAGGTTTTGGAACAAAGGTTGCGTTATCGGATAAACCACTTACAACATTTGATGATTATTATATCAGTGCCTCTAGATACTGTCCCTGGATTCGCCCGGAATTGTTTACCTATTACCGTGATGAGGTACACGCGTCTCTCTGGGATCTACTTGGTTCGACAATCAGTGATTTTACCCCAAGAACAAGATTTTACCTCTACCTGTTACGTGACGCTTTGAGGAAATGGTTCGGATCGGAAATTCTCGCTGAACGTCCTTTCGGGACACACAGGATACCCTTCTGGAACGATCAATTCGTTGACCAGGTATTCCGTTTCCCCTTTGCCAGTATAGCCGCTCCAAAGCTCAAACCTACACTGAATAATCAATATCGGTCTCAAAAGTTTTACGCCAATACGATCAAGGAGAATAATGTTGCGCTTTTATATGACAACACTGACCTGGGATATCCTCCAGCTGATGTGATCGCTCCATTTGGTTTGATGAGAATGGGCGCAAGGTATCTCTATAAGAACATGTTCAGGCGTAAACCGCTGGAAAAGTTCCAGGCTGAGAAATGGGATAATATTTATTTGAATAAAATCCTGCCTGATCTGAAAATAAACCACGAGTACTTCACCTCAGCGATAGTCGATGATTTTAACGATGGTGCCTGGCTAGACAACCGTCTAGGCTACGCCCGCACAACATCACAAGCCATCACCCTGGCCATCTGGAGTGGTGATCTTAACTGTTGAAATTATCTTCTCAGTATTATGAGTATCCAGGTTTGCTAGTATTGACTGCGACGACACCCTCGAGAATTCTTTACAGGACGTATAATGGGATATTTATCACCGCATTCAATCTTGAAAAACAACTGCTTCAGACAATCACCACCGCTCTGTCAGCTACCTTCAACAAATACATCCACCATGATCGCCACGGGATATAGGGTTGTGCGAGACGCGCGACATTCTCTTCGTCCGGGAGTTCCGGCAGGCAATAGAATCTTTTTATAGCGTGATAAAGGCGGGTGTCGTCTGTCAGCAAATCCTGGTATCCATATGCTGTCAACAACATGTGTTCGGCGGTACGTTTTCCTATGTGTGGCAACACTTTCAGATTATTGAGTGCTTTATAGGGATCGGCAACGGTATGGAGGTGTTCAAGGATGTCAGGATCACCCACCATTGCGGACGCAAAGTTACGGATTGCCCTGATTTTTTCACGTGGAATACCGGTGATCTCAATCAGGCGATCGGGAACAGCCAGCAGGGTAAATTTGCCGGGGAAGGCAGGTTTAGCATATGGACGTCCTGATGGTATTATCCCACATACTTCGCGCAGGTTACGGATCATCATCGAGCTCTGATCCGGCATTAGACCTCGACCTATCAGCAGCCGAACGGCACCTTCAAACGGCGTAGGATAGAGAACCGGCCTCAGGTCGGGATACGCCTGCAAAGCGGATTTCAGCTGAAAATCATTGGCTGCCTGGATAAAAAACGGCGTAGGATCAACCTGGAGGGAGAACATTCGAGTTACAACTGTCTGGATGTAATCCGTGTTGGTATTAGTTACGTCGTCACCGAGAACCTTTAGGTTCAGGTCTGTCCCCGGTTTTTCCTGGCTTAAAACAACCTCAACTGATCCGCCCGGAACCTCCATCGAGAAGGAGATCCTGGTCAGCTGGTCAGGTTCACGTTTTTTCTCGTCAAAACGGAGCAGGACATTTAATGCCGTCGCAAGGCGAAATGGGCCCTGTACCTTAATTGTCCGTTCCTGCTGCATTGGAAATCCAGTAAAAAATTGCTTCTCAAAATCCTGAAGATGGATAATTATAAACTCGCCATAAGATAATATTAGAAATACTGCAGCTGATTAGAAAAAAATCTGATTTTGCTCTGGGGTCATAGCGATCAATTATAAAATAACTATCAGAAGGAAAGATTCAAAGATGATGGCTGTCCGGGCTGCATTTTTTAGATAGAATCGTAGAAAAATTTAAAGCCTCGACCGGTGGCGTGGCCTGTGCCACCGTTAAGTCGAGGCTGAAAGGTGCGGGGATGCACCACTCTTATTATTAAAGTCCATAAGGACATTGTTGTCAATTAGACCCGGAAACATGGTGACCGGCAGGTCATCTATGTTTAATCGTTTTGGCTTCGGAAGGGTGGATAGTTACCGACCCACCGAGCGGCCACGTTTCTTTTCCGGGAATTACATCCCGGGGGTCTGATATTCACAATTACAATAGCTATGCCAGAACTCCTATATGTTTATTCTTCAATACTTAAGCATTAATAAGGGTGTGCGGGTGGGAATAACGTGCACAACCAATAGCATCTACTGCGCTCAAGTGCAGTTTTTATTAATTCAAACGCAAAAAATGCGTACCAGAAATCTTATTATTTGATTATTTCACAAAAAATTCTGCATAGAAAAAGGATTGTTCAGGGATCAGCTCGAAGAGAAAAAAGCTGGAGGTATATTTATCATTTGATAATAAACAATTTAAATTTGTAGCTTCTAACTTTTTTATAAACTCCACACTAGTCTGAATCTTTGGCACATGATTAGCTAATCTCTTTTAGATATACTGTTCAGTCAAGGTATTTTGTCAAGATATAATGTGATGAACACCGGGGAAGTACTTATTGAAGTTAACCGTTTACGAGCCAGATGAGAGGGAACGAGCATGAGAAGCTTGGGATTAGGTTTGACTCTATTAATTGTGTTCACAGTAAGTTTATCAGCAGCTCCTGCCACAAGTTTAAATTCCGAAAATCAACCCATTAAAGTTTCAAGGTTCAACACCAGTAATGATGGTTTTTCACTGTCTTTGGAGATAGATGATCCACTGTATTTGATTGTCGATACCGATCCGCACCTTTCCAGCAATCAACCACGAGAAGCGTTGATAAATGAATATTCAATGTGCGGTTTTCTTTCCGGTGAAGATATCCCTGCCGTACCTGTTGTAGGCAGGATGTTCCGACTTCCGCCTTCTGGAGGGGTCACCGTGGATGTCATCTCAGCAGAATATGAGACCGTCACCGGTATAGACTACGCCTACATGGTAGAGGGTGATGGAGGAGAAAGGTTTGGAGCGTTTACCGGTGGAGAAGACGAATGGCTTCCCGGTAAACTTGCCGACATTGATGGTCCGGCCATATTCCATGATTTCCGTGTCGGGACTCTCGTCACCTACCCGGTGCAGTTTAATCCTGCCAGGCGTGAAGCGCGGGTGTACAATAGTATCGAAGTTGAAGTCCGGTTTGAAGGAGAAGACGACCGTAACACACTTCCTCACTGGCCTACCCGAATCAGCAGAACTTACCTGCCCTGGTATCGCCAACTCCTCGATTGGGATGACAACGAACTTGATGAATATGAGCTCTACCGCGGTGCTGTCCAGGTAATTATGGAAAATGATGATATCCTCTTCGAGGAATTGGAAGAATGGTTCGAGTGGAAACTGCAACGAGGCTGGGTACTCGAATTTCTAACTGACGATGATGTAAACAACTGGAATCATGGAACGATTCAGAATGAACTTGAAGATCGTTTTGATGAAGAACCCTTTGATTATATAGTAATTATTGGTGATGACACAGGCTCCTGGCCAGTACCGGCAGGTTCCGGCCCCGGCTACGGTGCCGGTGACTGGGACTATACCCTTCTTGCGGGTAATGACGATCTCCACGATTGTATAGTAGGCAGAATAAGTGTCGGTTCGACCCAGGATGTTGCCAAATATGTAAACAAGGTTTTGTATTACGAACGTGATCTTGATACAGAGGATATGGAGTGGTTGGACAGGGGCTTGGTTTCTACATCGATGGGGGGACTTTCTTCAACTATTTACGTGGGACGTTATGTCCGGCATCTGATGCTTGACCAGGGCTATACCCAGGTTGATACGGCATGGTATAACCAGAATAATTATTGGGGCCTGATGGAAGAAGCCATAGAAAATGGTGTTGGCTATTTCAGCCATCGTGGTAACTCGGGGCTTTCCTCATCAACTAATGATTTTATGACACCGGTTGTAGTTGAGATTACTTGTGGTCCCGGAGACTGGTCTGGTACAACAGGTAGTAGCGAACTATGGATGCGGGCTGGCACCGTAAATAATCCTCGTGGGGCCATCGGAGCGATGGCGACTGCTACCATGAGTACTCATACACGATTTAACAATATTATGTCCGGTGGTGCCGGTTTTGCGGCATTTACACTTGAGTGTTTAACAGTCGGTGATATTCTCTTCGGTGCAAAACAGGCACTATATGATAATTTCCATGTTCATGACATCTTCCAGACAAGGAATTTCAGTCAATGGCTGAACTTGATGGGTGATCCCCTGGTCTGGTTCTGGATGGGAGAACCCGGTGTATTGACAGTTGAAGCTGATGAATCCCTGGAACTAGGCGATAATTCTTACTCAGTTTCGGTGGAAGATGAAACCGGCAATCCGATTGAAGCTGCCTGGGTTACCCTGTACAAGGTTGACGAAGACGAGGAACAGATTATAAGGGGTGAAACCGGACCTGATGGAACAGTAGATCTCCACGCTCCATTTGAGTTTACAGGAACAGCAGTCCTCACTGTAAGCATGCAGAATTACCTCCCGCAACAAATAGATGTCGACATAGTTTCACCAGAGGACAGGATAGGATACAGCGATATTTCGTTCCTTGACGACGGTACACAGGGAACCTCTGGAAATGGCAACGCAATCCCAGAGGCAGGTGAAACTGTCGGCCTTGTGATCACTTCGATTAATACCGGTGAATCGCAACAGCAGGATGTAGAAGTATCCGGATCGTGTGATGATCCCTGGGTTGATTCAATAACCGGTGTGATTGATTTTGGTACACTAGATGCCGGCGAAGAGGTTGAAGGTGAAAATGTTATCCTGGTAGAAATTACACCTGAAGCTCAGCATGAATGGATACTCAATATTGATTTGGAATTTACGGGAAGCACCGGAACATATGATGATGGTTTTCCTCTCGTTATAAATGCGCCCCTGCTTGCTTTTTCAGATTTAAACATGGCAGGTGATCTGGATCCAGGTGACACGAATGATTTTACCGTTGAACTTGCTAATGTTGGCGGTAGCAACACCGATCCATCAACAGGTGTTCTGACAAGCATGGATGAGATGTTACTGGTAACGGATAATACGGCGAATATTGATAACATCAGTGTTGGATCAGAAGCTACCAGCGGGTCATTTGAGGTTTCAGCAGATGAATATGCCTTCCCGGGAAGAATAGCGCGACTGCAGTTGGTTGTCACAACTGAATCCGGGCAAGTTGATACTGTTTATTTCTCCCTCACGATTGGTGATCGCGATGATGCTGATCCGTCAGGGCCTGATAATTACGGGTACTACGCGTACGAGAGCGATGATACCGACTACCAGCTAGCACCTGAATATGATTGGGTGGAAATTTGTCCCGATGCAAATAATACTGATTATGACGGCGAACGTATAAACATGAATGATACAGGTGAAAATACGGATAATGCCGAAGTAGTTGATCTACCATTTGATTTTGTCTATTACGGAGAGGAGTTTGACCAGGTCACCATTACGGTTAATGGATATATAGCCATGGGTAGCCAGGCGGATATGAGAAATCCAAGAAACTGGATTATCCCTTCACCATTAGGACCCAGCTATATGATAGCGCCATACTGGGATGATCGTACCTGTTCCGGCAACCGGGGAGTATATACATACTATGATGACGATAATATGCGGTTCATAATCGAGTGGTACGAAGTCAGTCATTATATGCAAAACCAGAGTTTGTGCACATTTCAAGTAATTCTTTATGATCAGGGACCCGGACATTATACACTTACCGGGGACAATGAGATACTTTTCCAGTATAAGGATCTACAGCACTCGAACGGAGACTGGACAGATGTTCCCTGGTTCACGACCGGTATAGAGAACGGTGACCAGTCAGATGGAATCCTGATTTCCTACTGGAATGACGAAGGTCCCGGGGCGTCCCCGGTTTCTGATGAAACGGCGATTCTCTTTACCACTAATACCTATCTGATTGCCGGTCATGTAGTCGGAACAGTAACCAGAGTTGAAAACGGTGATCCCATCGAAGGCGCGGAAGTGTCAATGTTGAATGGACACATATCCGATGTAACCGACAATCTTGGTAATTTTCATTTACGAGGTATAGCGCCGGGTACCTATAACAATCTCAGGGTATCATGTCTGGGCTTTAATGATGCAACCGGACCGGAATTTACCATCGCAGTCCAGGAGACGACGACCGTAAACCTGCAGATGACCCACCCGGAGATATTCTTCCCGGCTGATGAAATTTTTGAATATGTAGGTCTCGATGAAAGGCTGGAGATACCATTTACGGTCCGGAATCTCGGAAACGGTTTGCTTGATTTTAATGTAGAAATACACCTAAATGGCCCGCCTGAGGTAACAAACATTGGCGGTAATAATTCCAGTCCGAAAACCAGGGTCATCAGTAATGAACTTGACGATCCCTGGGATCTGTTCGAGGAGTATGAGATATCTTCTGCTTCCGGTGAACCTGGCAATCATGGAATCGCTTTCGACGGAAATAACTTTTGGGTGAGTGGATCTAATGATGATAATGACGACGATCCAAATAAACTCTACTGTTTTTCGCATGATGGAATTTTGTTAGCCACATTTGATCAACCTGTACCTGCATATCAAGCTTCCAGTGTAGGATTTTATGGCTTGTGCTGGGATGGGGAATACCTCTATGGAACGGATATTGGGGTTATGTACCAGATGGATGTAAGCCCTCATTCCGTTGAAACAGTGGCAACCTGGGAAATTCCAACGACGCTGATCCATTACATGGCATATGAGCCGGACAGCGATCTATTCTGGATGGGTGAACGTGGTTCGGACTTGATGGCGGTTAACCGGCAGGGAGAGGTAGTACGAGATTTTGATCTTGGCCTTACTGTACGTGGAGCTGGATGGTGTTATTCTGATGAAGATGGATATTTCCTGTACCTGGTCAGCCGGCAGTTCCATGAGCTGACAAGCACAATCTACAAAGTGCATCCGGAAACGGGTGACTACCAGGAAGTATTTGAGATAGAAGATAACGCTCTCCCGGCTGGTGCTGATATCAGTTTCACCTGGTATCCTCAGATATGGGTATTTATCGGTCTTCTTGATGATAATGATAATGATTATATGAAAATCTGGGAGATCAGCCAGAATATTCAATGGCTACGGGTAGATCCTGGAGCAGCACAGGTTGAGCCCAATGAAGATTTTGACCTTGAGGTCACTCTCGACGGGACAGTCCTGGGTGAAGATGTTTACTCGTTGTGGATGAAGTTTAACCATAACACCATTGAACAGGTTTCCTGGATACCTGTAACTGTCCAGGGAGTCGTAGATGTAGAGGATGAACCAGCTCAACCATTGGAATGGTCATTTGATGGAGCATATCCGAATCCGTTTAATCCAATGACAACGGTGAAGTTCAGCCTCAAGGAACCATCATTGGTAAAAGCCCAGGTATTCAACCTTCTCGGCCAGAAGGTGATTGACCTGGCGGATATGGAAATGAATGCCGGCCATCATTCGTTGATGTTCAATGGCGATAACCTGGCGTCGGGCATGTATTTCATGCGATTCGAGGCAGGACCTATTAACCAGACAGCAAAGTTGTTGTTGATGAAATAGATTCTATCATATCCAGTGTATCTTTGCCCCTCCTATTCAGGAGGGGCTCAATTCATTGATAGAGGGCGTAAAGGTGTCATCCCCGACTTGATCGGGGATCCAGTGTCTTTAAGTATTAAATATTAGGATAACTTTCAGCTAAGATAATTTCAATAATCAAATATAATAATCCCTGATGGCCCGGGTTGACTCGCAACCCGGGTTTCCCATACCATAAAATAGATAATTGATATACTATTGACCTGCAATATTGTTCAGGCGGAACGATGAAGAATAGATATTGTCGTCATGTGAGAAAAGTTGCCATTACTCTCTTCTTTTTGTCCAACCTATGTTTAGGTCAAATACATATCTCCGGTGAAATTGATGGTACACTGATTGATACGATTTACATTGTCGATGGTGATATTGAGGTCAATGGATTACTGACTATTGAACCTGGTGCTGTCCTGATGTTTGATGATGGTGTTCAATTTGATGTGAATGGACATATCGACGCTGTTGGAACTGTAACGGATTCTATTTATTTCATCCTGAACCAGGGAGCAGAAAGCTGGGGTGGAATTGATTTGAATGATGGTTCTTTCTGGGGTTGTACCTTTGCTTATTGCTACATATCCGGTAGTAATTCAAGTGGTCTATACTGCGCTGATTTCTCTTATCCCTTAATTTCGAATTGTGTTTTTACGAATAACTCATCTCCAACATATGGTGGAGGATTGCAGCTCATTAGTTTTCATCCTGATACTATCAGGAATTGCATTTTTGATAACAATTCAAATGGTGGCATTTATATTACCATAGATTCGGATCCAATATTCTATGAATGTGTGTTCTCGAATAACACTGGAAGTGGAATCATTCTTAATGTTTCGCAGGCAGAATTCCATAATTGTCTGATTTATGGTAATTTTTCCAGTGATGATGGCGGTGGAATTTTAGTTCTTGATAATGGCTGGTTAAATCTCAAGCGATGTGTAATTTACAATAATTCAAGTCAGGGTAAAGGAGGGGGAATTTATACAGAGAACACCCCTTATCTAACGAATTGTACTCTTGCATTAAATTCTGCTGAAGAAGATGGGAATGCAATATATTTAATAACCTCAGCAGGAATAGCAAATTGTTTGATTTATAATAACTATGGATCTGACAATGCAATGTATATGCAGCTTGCAATAGCAGTCCATATTGATTATTGCAATCTATATAATGAAGGAGTGAACAATTTTGATGGAACTTTTTTACCTGATGATCTAGGTGTAATAAATTATCTAAATTCAAATGGTGATTCATGCGACTATTATTCCAATATATATCTTGATCCCAATTTATTAAACCCAGATGGTTCTGATTTTAGCTTGTCCTCATTATCACCTTGTATAGATGCTGGTCATCCTGATTCTCTTTTTGATCCGGACGGTACAGTTTCTGATATTGGTGCTTTTTTTTACGATCAAAATAATTTCATTGATAAGCCAGGTTACTCAATGCTTCCAGAAAACTTCAAGATATTGTCTGTTTATCCTAATCCGTTTAATTCATCAACTCGAATACAATTATCCATACCACGTCGAACTGATGTTTCGGTAGATTTATTCAACATCCTTGGGAAGAAGATTGTGTCTTTAGGGGAGTTCGAATATTCTGGAGGAAATCATTTTCTTAGCCTGGATGCAAACAACCTTCCAAGTGGTACTTATTTCGTTCGCGCATCAACACCAAAATTCCAGTCATCAATACACAAAATCCAGTTGGTCAAATAGATAGCTCGGGATTAATATCTTCCCGACAATATCTGGAAAAATGGTGTCGTTGCGAGGAAGCGACCTGTCCGCCACAGCTTTATTGGCGGCGGAAGCGACGAACCGGAACGCAGTGTAGCTCGGTGGGTGTTTTTACCCACCAACATAGCAATCTCTATTTTGAGGAACTAATTGAAAGAATATTACATCTATATAATGACAAATAAATCGAACCGGGTATTATATACTGGTGTTACAGGGGATCTTGCCAGGAGAGTATATGAGCATAAGAATAAACTTAAACGTGGATTTACACAGAAATACAATGTTTATAAACTGGTTTATTATGAAGTTTTTGGAGAAATAGAAGAAGCACTAATAAGAGAAAAACAAATCAAGGGTGGATCAAGACAGAAGAAAATCCAATTGATTGAAAGCGCGAATAAAGATTGGAAAGACTTATCTGATAATCTTATATGAGATTGCTTCGCTTTCCCCACCACAGGCGGGTAAAGCTCGCAACGACACATTTATTAACGATCATCCAGGGTTTGTTCTTATATATCAAGCCTTGTCTCGTCACGAGGCTCAATTGGTTGGTTAAACACCCCTTACAATTTGTTTCCGGCAAGACTTTGCACTATATTTCGCAAACTTGATATAGAAATAGAACATATTTGAAATAAATGGAGTCGGTCACGTCGCTTTTATCGGCAGAAAAAGCCCAGCGTGTTAACTCCCGGGAGGTATAGAAGATGGCAGATCGTTTGAAGATCGAACCGGACCTGGATTTTATCCAACGGGTTCAAGCGGCTGGGGGAGAAGATTTAAAAAAGTGTTATCAATGCGCCACCTGCAGCGTAACCTGTGAGTTATCTCCGACGGAAAAACCATTTCCCCGCAAAGAGATGCTCTGGGCTCAATGGGGACTGAAGGACCGTTTGATGCGCGATCCTGATGTCTGGCTCTGCCATCAGTGCAACGATTGTTCAGCAAAATGCCCACGTGGTGCACGTCCTGGCGATGTCCTCGCTGCCATCCGTGACTTTGTCTATTCAGACTTCGCGTTTCCAAGTTTCATGGGTAAAGCGGTCGCAAATCCCAAGGCACTGCCGATGCTGTTCTTGATCCCAATGATCATCCTTGTTGCCCTCATTGGTGTAAATATGCAGGCCAACGGCTACGATCTTGGATATTTCCTGACATCTGAACGGGCACTGTTGACTACCTTCATCCCCTCTGGGTACATGGAGATGCTGTTTATTGGTGGTAATATTATCATCTTTATCATCGCCTTTACCGGTTTAAAACGGTTCTGGGATTCGCTGGAACATAATGGAGTTGGCGAGGCTAAGATCGGGTTTATGCCTGCCTTTTTAGCGACAATGGGAGAGTTAGCTACCCATAAAAACTTCGGCAGTTGCGAACAGAATAAACCTCGTAAGATTGCTCATATACTGGTATTGTATGGATTTGTGGGAGCGTTAATCGCGACGGCATTCTCGTTTGTATTTGGTGTGATTTTCGGACACTGGTACAAAATGCCGTTCGGTATACCGACGCCCATCGATTTCTGGACCTATAGTAACGCGTTTCATATCCTGATTGGTGTGATTACAAAGGTCTCAGGTGGTGTTGGTGGTGTCCTGATTGTTATCGGTACGATTATGATGCTCCGCAACCGTGCCACTAATCCCGATGACGTTGGCGCTGATGGATACCCGGACCGGTTTTTCCTGCAGTTGATTTTCTGGGTAGGTCTGACCGGAATGTTGAGCTGGCTGCTTCGTCTGCTTGGAATGGGTATGGGTGGATCGGCAATTGTTAATGTTGTCGCGTACCTGTCATACTTTGTCCATATCACAACAGTATTCGTGCTGTTGTGGTATATGCCTTATTCCAAGTTCGCGCATATGCTCTATAGGACTATGGCTCTTGTCTGGGCACGTCAAAGAGGTCGGATTTTATTGAGTGGAAATGCAGTACCCGAGGCAACTCCAGAACCAGTAGAAGTTACGGAAACTGCTGCATAAGCTCGACTTGGAGAAAACGTTCAAGGAACCTTATATTATACAAGAAGTGTTATAACTGAGTAGCATCGCCGGATAAACAATTTTGAATATACTCGCAGTGCGATGATTATATACCCCCGTGAGCATCCCCCACGGGGGTTTTTATTGCTTATTTTCCATTGAAAACATGTGAGGGGAAAATGAGTGGTTCTGAAAGTTCATTGGAAATTAAACCAATCGGGATCGTATCCAGTAATTTTGAAAAACATTCGGGAACACCTATTCAGCCTGTATGTTCAAAAGACCAACCTGCCGAAATTCTTATCAACGAGGAGTATCATGAAGGATTAACAGACCTTGATGGTTTTGAACGAATCTGGGTACTGGGTTATTTCAACAGGAGTAAACCATTCTCGTTGAAAGTGGTTCCCTACCGTGATAATCAGCAACGTGGCCTGTTTTCCTGCCGTGCTCCAAGCCGCCCGAATCCGATCGGAATATCCTGTGTCAAACTCATGGAAGTTGATACGAAAAATGGAATACTGAAAGTCGAGGGGATAGATTATCTTAATGGAACACCAGTACTCGACGTAAAACCCTATATGCCGGAGTTTGATTCTTTCCCGGGTTCAAAGGCAGGATGGTTTGATAACCCGGATAATACCGATAAAGCTGATGGAAGGTTTGAGGATAAATAACAGACTATTAAAAATTCGGTAATAAACCTAAATCTTCTTATCCCTGATCATCTTCTGAAGGACATCATCCACGATCAGTTCAGCCATTTCTTCTGAAGTGAAACTTTCCCAGGCCGGGAGTACCCGTGTGAATTCACGCCAGGTGCGTTGATCGCCATCGTACATATCCATCCTGAATTCAATCCCGGAATAGCCGGGAGTGTTACGATGGTTGGCGACAAAAACACCATTGGCAGTCTGTCTCAGGACTAGCATCCGGGAGAGGGTGGCTGTGCTGTCTTCGATTATGAGTTTACTGGAATCAAGACAGGTAGCGATATTGAGGTTGTATGGAGGGAACCTGTATTCTATTTCATCCTGGAGAGTAAGGGCAAGTTCGTTAAAGCTGGAATCTGTATCGATAACGATAAACAGGTAGTTCTGTTTCGGATCACGGAAATCTTTTTGTTTGAAAGGATTTAACCTGTTCACTGTAGAACAGGAGACCAACATCAATGCTGTAATAAGTATTAATACATATGAAACCAGCCTGGACATTTTATCCTCAAGTTTAGAGAATACTTAATGCTATATTATTATTTTCGGCTGATCCATCGTTTAACTGCACTCCTTTCACCCTCGTCGAGGTATCCTGTGACGAGCAGCAACAGTGGGAAAGCTGCAAAGAGCAGGATTCGAAAGCCGAAAGGTTGAAGCCATTCGACTCTATAATAGCAGAAAAGGATAATAATAACGACAGCTGCGACACGGTAAACCCGTTTCCAGGGGAAACTTATCGGGTAAACAAACTGGTTGACCACATAAGTAAAAATGGCCAGCAATCCATAGCCTGTAAACACAGCCCACGCAGCGCCGATAGCCCCATAGGAATTGATCCACCAGGCTCCAAGTATTCCCTCTATCAATCCTGCGGCCAGTAATACAAGCGGGAATACCCACGTTTTATCCTTAAGGCTGGCACCACTTGAAAAGACTACAAAGATTCCGTAAAAAACAACTCCGAGACTGAGCCAGGGTACAAAGGGGACTGCCTCATGATAGAGGGGATTTTTCCCCAGCAAGCTGGCCAGTTCAGAGGAAAACAGGGTGACAAACAGCGCAATAAAAGCGGCAATAGTCCAGATGTATCCCATTGTCCGAGCGTAAAGAGGTTTTGGGTCTTCCTCGTCGCGTTGTGCCCTGAAAAGTTGCGGACCAAAAGCGATATAAAAAGGCATCACTATAGCCACCTGGGCAATAAATGCTATCCTTAACCCGAATCCGAACAATGCCACATCCTGTGGAGATCGCAGGATGTTTAACAGGATATGAGGAATACCGTTTATAACATACAGAGTAACATCAATGGCGATTAATGGGATTCCATAACGCAGGAATACTTTCCAACCTTTTGAGAATGATTCGGAAATCATCCTTCCCCTGAGAACCGGGAGGAACAGTACAGCTGTTCCCACATTTGTAATCGCAAGGGCAAGGGTGATTCCTTCAAGCCCCATATTCAGCCAGATCAGGAACCAGGCGTTTAATCCAATCAGGGAAAAGAATCGCAGTAAGTTGAACGCAACATATAATTTTCCCTTTCCCTCGGCACGTAGCAGGGCTAGAGGAATAATACCCAGTGTATTCCCGGCGATGGCGATTGCGACATATTGAGCTGGAATTAAAAACTCGGAATGTCCTATAAGGAGTTTAGACCAGAGGCCGGCAAGGAGATATAACAAACCGCCGCCAAAAATCGAGAGGAACAAAGTCAGACGGAAACTTCGTCCCACAACCTCCTTTTTCTCCAGGTCGTTATTGGCGAGCAGGAAGTGACGGAAAAAAGCCGTAGCAAGCCCCATGTTGAGTAATACTACCCCGATATTGAGGGCAACCTGGAGTAATGTCCATGCGGCGTATTCTTCAACTTGAACGAAGTAGGTGTTTGTGTGCAAACGGACGAGCAGGAGTTGGCTCAGGGGACGGACAAGAGTGCTTAATCCGAAAACAATTGTGTGCCCGGCGAGGATTTTAAAATAACGAGCTGTGGGTGTTTCAGCCATAAATAAGTAAACTCGATCAATAATACTCACGGACTGCAAGTTATTCCCAAATCTATTTCCCGGCAAGCATTTTATGATCAATATTAGAAACTTAATCAGTTCGATTAAAAGCATAACCTTGAGAAAAGATTTATTCTTATACTGAATTATTTATTACATTGTTGCGGTTTAATTGGGGAAACAGATGGAGAAGTTAGAGGTCGGAGTAATCGGTGTGGGGCGGCTGGGACGTTTCCATGCCCAGAAATATATGGGAAACGATGGCGCTGAGCTGGTGGGTGTCTATGATGTCGATCAAAATAACTCTGCGAAAGTTGCCAAAGAAACTGATTGTAAAAGTTATCCTGATATAGAATCACTGCTTGATGATGTTGGCGCAGTCAGTGTAGCTGTTCCCACAAACTTGCATTATGAAATCGGTAAACAGGTTATCGAAGCCGGGAAACATCTCCTGATGGAGAAACCGATAACCGCAGAATCATCGCAGGCAAAGGAACTGGTTTCCGATGCGGATAAAAAGGGACTAGTGCTCCAGGTTGGACATATAGAAAGATTTAATCCCGCTGTTACCGCGCTGAGGGGAATCGAACTGAGGCCAAAATTCGTAGAGGCGCACAGGCTAGCACCGTATAGCCCTCGTGGCGCTGATGTCAGCGTTGTGCATGACCTGATGATCCATGATATAGACGTTTTGCTCCACTGGATGGGACGAGAGGTGGAACGAGTCGATGCTTCAGGCGTACCGGTAATAACAGATTCAGCGGATATCGCCAATGCCCGGATTACATTTTCCGGTAAGCGGGTCGCAAACCTGACAGCCAGCCGTATTTCCCTGAAAAGGATGCGGAAGTTCAGGATGTTTCAGGATGACGCGTATATATCGGTGGATTTTGAAAAGAAACGGGCTGAGATTTACAGGAGAGTTCCCAAAGGGACACCAAAATCTCTCCCGATTCCGGGAGCGGCGGATTCCGATATCAGGGTGTTGATAAAACGAACACGCGCGAAAAAAACGGACGACGCATTGGCTCGAGAAGTTGAATCATTTCTTGAATCTATCCGTACCGGGTCGAGATCACTGGTAACAGGCCAGGATGCCCTGGTGGCTCTCGAAGTAGTGGAAGAAATAGCCAGGTTATGCGAACAATAGGATCGCTCTTTATATATAATCTCCAAAGAGACGTGATGTTTTCAAAGTCTTGTCCGGACTTGGCTGTAATTGCTAACTTTCAGCCCTATGGAATTATTTGTCGCTTATTGGAAAAAGAATGATTAGAAGATTTTTACATAGCAAGATTCACCGTGCACGGGTAACTCAGACTGATCTTGATTATGTCGGCAGTCTCACGCTCGATCCTAACCTGCGAGAGGCTGCGGATATGGCTGTTCACGAGCAGGTTGATGTATATAATATTACTCGGGGAACACGTTTTACCACCTATGTTATAGAAGGAAAACGGGGAAGTGGTGACGTGTGTGTGAATGGAGCCGCTGCACACCTCGCGGAAGTTGGTGATTTGGTCATTGTCGTTACTTACTGTGAGCTTCACAAGGATGAAATAGCCGACTACTCACCTGTAATTATCCAGGTTGATGAAAATAATCAACCAGAGTAATATCCTGTATTCGAAATACTTAGATGTTATAGGTATTGATGCAATACTGATTAAGTAGTATTAGAATCCATCTACACAGGATTCTTTTTTATTTTCCTTTTTCAAAAATATTTGACGAATATGGTTGGAGATAAAATTGGATATCAAGGTACTTGACAAGGCACCGCAGGACGTAGATGCTGAACTCCTGGTTGCCGGTATATTTGAAAATGAGAAACCCGCCGATTGTGGTTTGGGCCGGCTTGATGTTGCCCTATCCGGTAAAATACAGCTTGCTCTCGACAGGGAAGATTTTTCCGGAAAATCCGGGCAGGACTTGTTCCTGTATGGCAACGGTGACAAGGGACCTCGAAGGGTTCTGATCATCGGCCTGGGAAAGAGAGAAAACCTGACCCCGGAAAAAATTCGGCGTGCGTTTGGTTCTGCCGGTAAAAAAGCAAGGTCATTAAATACTTCTCAAGCCTGTTTACTTCCTCCATTAAAAGGGTTGGAAAAGGACCTGGAGGAGAAGGTAGCCATGGCAGCCGCTGAGGGTTTTGCCCTGGCAATGTACCGTTTTACAAGGTATTTCAGCCGAAAACCGGAAGACCACCCTGTACTGGAAGAGCTGACTATGATTCCCGGTGACCTCGAGGCGATAGATAACCTTGAGGTTGGAGCAAAAAACGCGCGGATAACTGTGGAGGCAACCTCTTTTGCACGTGATCTTGTCGCAACACCCGGAATGGATTTATACCCGGAAGAATACGCCAGGATTGCAAATGAATTAAAAAGCGACAACATCAAGGTTGAAATACTTGATGAAAAACAGCTCCGTGATCTGAAAATGGGTGCCCTGCTGGCCGTTGGACAAGGAAGTACTCAACCTCCGGTTATGATCCACATGTCTTACGATCCCGGAATACAGGATCCCAAAACAATCGCGTTGATTGGCAAGGGAATCACCTTCGACGCTGGTGGTCTCGACCTTAAAACGGCTGCCGGTATGCGTGAAATGAAAGTGGATATGGGTGGTTCGGCAACGGTGATGGGTGTATTTAAGGCGCTCGATAAGTGGCAGCCGAAATGCAGGGTGGAAGGTTTTATCCCTGCAGCGGAGAACATGCCCGGTGGGAATTCCTACAGACCGGGAGATGTCCTCACCAGCCACAAGGGTATAACGATCGAAATTGATAACACCGACGCCGAGGGACGACTGGCGATGGCTGACGCGTTATCGTACGCGATTGATACAGTCAAACCCGACGCTATGATTGATGTCGCCACCCTCACAGGTGCCTGTGCTGTAGCCCTTGGCAGCCACGCCACCGGCATGATGGGAACAGATGATAACATGGCGGAATTACTCGAAGCTGCCGGTGAAGTGACAGGCGAACGTGTATGGCGTTTCCCTCTCTGGGAGGAGTACACAGAGCAAATATCCAGTCAGATTGCCGACATCAAGAATACCGGTGGACGCTGGGGAGGAGCGATAACGGCAGGTGCATTTCTCAAGGAATTTGTAGGTGATACACCATGGATTCATCTCGATATAGCGGGAACGGCAAACGACGTTTCATTAAGTTATGTCCCTAACAAAAAGCTTCCCACTGGGGTTGGAGTAAGATTGTTGCTGGATTTCCTAAGACGTTGGGCATAATATTTTAATTCAACACTAAACCCGGGATTTAACCACAATTGGTGTGAGCGCGGTATCCCGGGTTTATTTTTCTGGAGTTCATACTGGTATCAAATTCAAAGCCTGAAAGAAGTTTACTTTTTCCATCAGCTATGCTGATACTGCTTTGTGTCTTCTGGGGGATGACGTTTCCGGCGACCAAGGCTGCTCTTGATGTTACTGATCCCATTCATTTTCTTACCCTGCGATTCGGGCTCGCGGCGATTGTTCTTCTCCCGTTTATGGTATTCCGCAAGCGTTCATCCAAGAAGAAATCATCTGAACACGGTAATTCTTCCGGTCATTATACAGGATTTAAGGCATTACCCGCCTGGCAGCGTGGTGCTTTAATAGGTCTGTTTTTACTTATCGGATTTACGTTACAGGTTGCGGGGCTCAAGTACACTACGGCATCTCGCAGCGGATTTTTCACCAGCCTGCTAACAATCCTCGCGCCCATTTTTGCCTGGACATTCAGGACAAGTAAAACCCACTGGGCTACGTGGGTAGGTCTGATACCGGCTATTACCGGTATATACCTGTTGGCTGATCCAGATTCCGGTGGATTAAACAAGGGCGACTTGCTGACAATTGGTTGCGCTGTTGCTTTTGCCCTGCAGATGGTTGTCCTCGAGGCATTGGCACGTGACCGTGACGATGTCTGGGAATTGACATATGCACAGATCATCGTTATCGGGTCAGGAGCTTTAACCTGGAGTTTTATTGCCGGTAACAGTTTCCATATAACACCTGTAGGGTGGGCGGCAGCAGGTTATACCGCAATTTTTGGAAGTATAATTGCTGTATGGCTTCAGACTCGTTTTCAACCTACTGTCCCTGCCGGTCACGCGGCACTTATATTTACCTTTGAGCCGGTTTTCGCATCGATCCTGGCTTGGCTGCTCCTCGGTGATTCATGGACTACTCGTGCCCTGATTGGTGCTGGCTTTATCCTCGGGGCGATGCTGCTTTCGACAGTAGGGTTGTATCGAAAAAAATGAGCTTTTACCCCAAAAGACAGAAGAGCATTTACCCCGTATAAAACAAAACTTTTTACAATCCTGCCATGTTTCCTGTTGACAAAGTATCCATACTATTCTAGACTTAATGACATAAGTCCCCGGTGTGGGGATTCCCTCTTACTGATATAATAGTTCGATTTTTAGATTAGCGTTCTAGCATTTATAGCACCGACGTGGAGGAGGAGCCGATGAACGTACGGAGCGTTTTGTGTTTGCTGATCTTGCTCGCCCTGATACTACCCGCGCACGCATTCGAGGAAGATTTCGAGACAAATCTTGACCAGTGGGTAAACGACAACTGGGAACGGACGGACGAAGACTCGTATACAGGGGATTGGTGTTTAACCGACAGTCCCGGTCAGGATCCCTACCCTGATGAAACCTATTGGGAAATCTACATGGCAGAAGGTGCAGATCTAACTGAAGCCATGGGTGCAGAGTTGTCATTCTGGGTAGCATACGATGTTGAACCCGGTTTTGATTTCTGGTATGTGGATGCATCCAATGATGGAGGTGATACCTGGAATAACCTTGGTGTCTTTGACGGTTATGACAATGACTGGGAGCAGATGACCTTCGATCTTGGAGGATATGTAGGCTTTGCAGATGTCCGTGTCCGGTTCTGGTTTGAGACCGATGCCAATACAGGTGGTGACGGTATCTGGATAGATGATGTAGCGATCACTATCCTTGACGAAGACACCAGCCCACCCCTGGTAATCCATGAACCGGTATCCGAAGAGGAAGCTGTCCCGGATGCGTTCGATGCCGTTTTTACTGTTCTCGATATTAGTGGCGTCGATTATGTAAACGTCTACTATACTGCCAACGGAGGTGATGAGGTAGAGGCACAGTTCACCGAATTGGTTGGCGAAAGTGAATACCATTTCTCCATCCCCAGGTTCCCTGCTGCCACAAAGGTTGAATACCGTATTGAGGCAGGTGACCTGGCAGAAACTCCGAACGAGGGTGAAGCAGGACCGTGGTATTATTACTGTGGAATAATGCTGGTCAACGATAATGGTGTTGGTAATGACCAGGAATATGTTTATAACGGGGCTGCAGGCCATGCGAAAGCATCGTTTTTTGAGCCTCCGGAAGAGGATGATATCTATATTGCCGCCCTGTTGATCAGGTTCTACACCGACGAAGCTCCCGAACCAAGGGAGATTGATACAGCGGATGTAGTAATCTGGAGCGACCTCAACGAAATGCCTGATGAGGAATTAATTGATCCTATCGCGTTCTGGCCACAGTGTACACCTCTAACACCACATATCCTCAGCTTTGTCGATCTTCGTGAATATGAAATCCCAGCGGACGCTAATTTCCATGGAGGATTTTATTACCGTTCGGAAGAACCATGGATTTTGGGCGATGGTACAAATTTCTCAGGTAATTCTAAAATCTACAATGGTACTTCCTGGAGTAACGCAACCGCTGACTGGCATTTTCGAGCGATTGTGGGCACACTTGCTGAACCGGAAGAACTGTCCATCGAGGATATTCAGACCATGCCGGATATGGAAGGTGCATATGTCCGTACTTCCGGAATAGTGACACTTCCCATTGGGACAACTTTTGACAACAGGACAGAAGTGTATATCCAGGATCCGGAATCGGGTTATGGTCTTTACCTCTTTGACTGGACTATCTACGATGAGATGGTCAGGGGTGCCGAGCTCGAGGTTACCGGGATAGTGGATGATATGAACGGAAATACCCGGATTGTCGATTTCGATTATACCGTTTTGAGTGAAGGTAATCCCATGCCTGAGCCGATTATTCTCTCTACTGCCGAAATGGCTCTTAACCAGGCAATGGAAGGTTCCTGGGCCCAGATAACAGGAATTCTGCAGGAAGAGCCGGGTGAACCGAACCAGGTATTTAACGTTAACGACGGTTCCGGGAATTGCCAGTTCCGTCTCTGGGACGCCACCGGGATTGATATGTCCGGGTATAGCCAGTATGACGGGATAAGAGTCCGTGGACCAATTACAATCTTTAATACTGAGGTGGTGATCCTGCCGTCACTGGTGGTTGATATTGAAGAATCACCCGGGCTGGAAGCACCCACCAACCTCGATGGTACAATCAACCAGGAAACAGGTGAAGTCAGTATCGATTGGGAATACGATGCGGGCGCGTTCGGATTTAATCACCTCGATAATGAACTTGATGAATTCCTCGATTTTATTGTCTACAGGAATGAAACAGCAATTGACACTACTGATCAAACCACGTACACCGAAACGCTAACAGAATTCGGAATGTACAGCTACAGTGTGCGCGCACATTTTGACGAGGGATTATCCGATTTCAGTAATGTCATCGACCTCGAATGGATCGAAGACGCGGTGGGTGATGGAGAGATGAGTGGTATCCCTGACGAATTCGAAGTGTCGGGATTATACCCGAATCCATTCAACTCGACTGTCAATATTGTTGTCGGAATTCCGACCGAAAGTGAAATCCATATTGATGTCTATAATATCCTGGGGCAATCTGTACAGGTTCTCCACCAGGGCAGATTAAATCCCGGCTACCATACTCTCAGCTGGCAGGGTGATGGTTTCCCCACAGGAATGTATTTTATCCATGCCACCTCAGGAACAGGCTGGCATGAAGTTCAGAAAGTGATGCTGATGAAATAAGAGGTGTCGTTGCGAGGCGCGAAGCAACGAACCATAGCGAAGCGAAGCTTGCGGTGTGCGAAGCACAGCCGTGAACTAAGCAATCTAATCAATACTGTATCAAGATGGAGATTGCTTCGCTGCTCTCGCAATGACGCGATTTCGACCTATTATACTTCAATTAAAAACACCCCAGACAATTTTGTCGTTTACTTCGACATTCAAGTCGAAAACATCAAACCGGTATATTTGGATTGCTAATCCTAGTGTCCCTAAATACAGCTATAAAAAATTGTTTTAACAAGAGCTTAAGAAAAACATTCTGTGTCCCTCCGTGTTTCTGGCACGATAATCGCTTTAAGGATAGCCAGAAAGAAATTGACCCTCAACAACAAGAAAGGAAGAACGATGAACAGGGTATTTATGACACTGGCTCTCCTGGTAGTTTTTGCAGCTAGCGCGTTTGCTGGAACGATTACCGGGATAGTGACCGACACAGATGGCGAAGCCGTAGACAGCGCCCAGGTATGGATTACACAGTGTGACGATGAAGACAGGGAACGTCATCGCCGCAGGCACAGGCACCATCGACCGGACCTGGATTTAGTCTTTACCAATGAAAATGGTGAATATCTGATTGAAGACCTGGAAGAAGGAACTTATATGGTTCATGCCCGCGCACGTGGTGAAGGTGGAGCCCGCCTGGAAGTAGAAGTGCCCACAGACGGAAATGTTCAGGCTGACCTGGTTTTACCCGGATGCCCCGATGATGGTGATCGCAGACGGCACCATCGCAGATGGCGTCATCGCCCTAATGATGGCTGATCCTGATCTACTAACAATAATACCGCAAAAAGCCGGCAGAGATGTCGGTTTTTTATTTGGTTGAAAGTGAATTGATGATACTCGGAACCAGGTCGGTAATTGATGTACATCCGTCGAGGATTCTGTGAGCGTGGGGGCCGACAGCAACTGCCGGTACAGGGTTGGTCGTATGGCTTTTTGTCGAAAGATCTTCGCTATTACCGTGATCGCTGGCGATCAGGAGTGTATCGCGTGTCGGATTTTTTCTCTCTACAATTCTCAGCAGGAATCTCATTACCTCGTCAACAACCGACTCCGCCCACTCCATATCCTGCATATGGCCGGCTAAATCCGTTTTTACGTATTCAAAAAGCACGAGGTCGTATTCATCGGCAAGGTTAACTACCCTGTCAGCACCTTCTTCAGAGGTAATGATAGGTATCTTCAGCTGTTTCATCAAACCTGCGAATGTATCCTCGCTGGCAAATGTTGTGGATGCTTTCCTTGCCAGAACAGAGCCTGGAGCTGACAGTTTATCATCGTTTCCCTGTGCCCGAATCATTTCACCTGTCAGATCATGGAAAACAGCTTTACCGTACCGGTATTCATCCATCATCCGGAAAGGCAGACCTGCAGCCCGGACACAATGGGTGGTGACCGACTGCATACTCATCGGTCGTTTGAAGTAAGCCTCGTTATAGGCATTGGCGAATGTAGATTTTAAACCGTTATCGGTGAACTGTTTATGAACGGAATAATCGTCAATTATATCCCGCAAGTCTTTATGTGGAAAACCTGACAAGTGCCGTCCGATCGACTGGGACGCGTTAACACCAGTAAGCAACGCCGTAGTACCGGTGGCTGACTGTGGCAGTCCCTTTATTCCAAGGGTAGCATCAAGGGGACGCCAGACGGAATCGTTTACAGAGGGCGGTTTACCCTCACAAGCGATAAGAGAATTCCCGTTAATCCGAGACCAGGGATTTATCTCAGGATCGTTCGGACCCAGTCCGACACCGTCGAGGAATACCCAGATCAGGCTCACAGGTTTGTCTCCTCATTATCTGAAACGGTTTCTGAGGATTGTCTTGAGGAACTCTTTTCTCTCTCTTTTGCTTTATCCCAGTACTTATCCATCTCTTCCAGTGTCATTTCCGTCAGGTCTTTATTGTCTTTTTTGACCATTCGTTCGAGGTCGGTAAACCTTGCTATCACTTTTTCAGTAGACCGCCGGAGGGCTTCTTCAGCTCCAAATCCGGCAAGTCGAGCGGCGTTTACCACACTGAACAACAAGTCACCGATCTCTTCCTCGGCTTCTTCCTGTTTTTTCTCCAGGATTGCTTCGCTGGCTTCCTCGATTTCCTCTCGCAGTTTGTCGATGGCGCCCTCAGGATTTTCCCAGTCGAAGCCGACACCGGCCATCTTTTCCTGGACACGGAATGCCCTGGTTAACGCTGGAAGAGCCGAAGGGACGCCGCTCAGTGTAGTCTTCTTCCTTTTCTTGTCAGAATTATTCAGCTTGATTTTTTCCCAGTTGTCACGAACCTGGTCAGCGGTTTCAAGCTTCAGGTCACCAAAAACATGCGGGTGCCGTTCGATAAGTTTTAACCTGATTGATTTTATACTGTCTGTAAGATTAAAACGTTCCTCTTCGTCTGCGATCTGGGCATGAAATACAATCTGCAGTAGTAGGTCACCAAGTTCTTCCTTTAAACCATCGAGGTCGTCACGGTCAAGACATTCAAGAACTTCATAAGTTTCTTCGAGCAGGTATGGACGAAGGCTCCTGTGTGTCTGTTTCCTGTCCCAGGGGCATCCACCGGGAGCACGAAGTCTTGACATGATTTTTACGAGTGCTTCTATTTCCCCTGACAGTGTTCCGTCACCCTCATAATCTCTGGTATCGTTACTGTTGCTTGCCATTATATTTCTTTCTAAAGATTCTTTACTGGACCTTCACCCTCAAGATGATCACCCTCAGGTTCCACATGAATCAGCACATCGCCGATGTTTTCGTAATTCTCCAGGATTTTTCTCTGGACCTTGTGCGCGATTTTGTGAGCTTCGACAATCGTTTTTTCCGGTGCGACTTCGATGTCGAGATCCATGTAAACCAGTGGCCCATAACGTCGTGACCTGCAACGGTGCGCATGAAGAACACCGTCAACTTCCCGTGCGGTATCTTCGACTTTCTTGATCAGTTCCGGGTCCTGGGCCTTGTCGAGAAGATCATCGGCTGATTTTTTCGCAATACTGAAACCGGCTCGGAAGATAAAGAGAACAACCACCAGACTTGCCCAGGCGTCAAGGGATTTCGCACCAGGGATTACCAGCGAACCGGTTATCCCGATAAACACCGCGATAGATGAAAACGCGTCCCCACGATGGTTCCAAGCATTGGCTGCCAGTACACGAGAATTCAGCTTTTTTGCCACTTTCATTGTCCACCTGAAGAGAAACTCCTTTACCCCCAAAGAAGTTGCAGCGAAAATCAAGGCAGGCCATGAAGGTTGGACGATCTCACCTGACGATAGCGCCTGGATAGCTTTAAAAGCGATGGTCGAAGCCGCGAAAATCAGTACCCCGGAGACAAACATGGCAGCCAGCGATTCTATCCTGCCGTGACCATATGGATGATCGTGGTCGATCGGTTTACGGGAGATTGGGTACGCTACCAGTGTGATTATATCAGTCAGAAGATCGGTCGCTGAATCTATCGCGTCTGCCATCAACGCCCGGCTGTTAAAGAACCAGCCGGCAGTAAATTTCATAACAGCGAGAACGGCATTGATAACCGCACCGGTTACGGTTACCCGGCGTGCGGAGTAGGACTTTTCGGTATTTGCAGTTTCGTTATTATTTGAACTGTCAGGCATTAAAAATATTTAACTCGTTTATTATTACAAGCAAACAATTTCCGGTATAGAGTACATTGCCGCAAGTTCAAAATTAACTACTCGCCTCTCGAACTTGATTTTAAGATAGCCACCGTTCAGTAATGTTTATAGCTGTTTATTCATTTATCTTTCGAGCAACTGAATATACGTCACCAAGAGGAGAATCACTATGCCGAAACCTGCTGAGATGCGTGATAATAAATTCAAACCGACAATATTTAACAAGATCGAAGAACAGATAGCATCGCGAGGGATTGATCCCGACTCAATATTTCCACTCCATGTAGGAGATACCTGGTTTGATCTCCCTGAAGAAGTAAATATGCCGCTTGAGAACGAATCGTGGAACAACCGTCTGTCCCGTTATGGTCCAACACAGGGTGATGTAGAACAGAGGACAAGGCTGATGAATAAAGCCAGGACACAGAACAATCTCCCGGTAGACAATCCAAAACAAATTCAGATTACTTTTGGTGCTACCGGTGCACTGTTCCTGATGATGCGGAAATTACTGGAACCGGGTGCCGAGATTCTGACACTATCTCCCTACTGGGCAATTCTCAGGGTGGTTGCAGCTACTGCAGGGGTGAAGCTGGTAGAGATACCAATCTTTGACAGGCTGCCGGAAAATCCGGATGAATCGGATATAGAAAGTATCCTTTCTCCATACCTGACGGAAAAAACAGGAGCAGTATACTTTAACAGCCCAAATAATCCGTCTGGTGTCCTTCTTAGGTCAGGACATATTGAAAAGATCGCAGAGTTCGCTAAAAAACAAGATCTCTGGGTGTTTTCCGATGAAGCTTACGAGGATTTTGTCTGGACTGATGACAAATATCTTAGTATCGGATCGCTTCCGGGGATGTTCGAGAGGACGGTTTCTGTTTTTTCTATGTCCAAAAGTTTTGCCGGGGCGGGTTTACGTATGGGATGTGTTGTCGCACCTGAAGGTGTTATCGCAGACCTTAATCCCGCCCATGTTGGGGTGGGATATGAACCCAACCGTCTTGCGCAGGTACAGTGGATTAGGTGCTTGGAACGACAGGATGAAATAATACAAAGGTTACGTAAGTCGTATATGGAATGCCGCCAGGCAGCATTGGATAATATCAAGGTTCCTTATTTACGCCCTGAGGGATCATTTTATCTGTTCCTGGATTTAAGGGATAAATGGCAGGGCTTGTCTTATGACGAAAAGATTGCGCAGATGTTGGATGTGGGTGTGATAATGTCGCCGGGTGAAGCCTTCGGCGACGATTATTCCGGATGGGCAAGGTTCTGTTATACAGCAGAAAAACCGGATAGAATTGCTGAAGCGGCTAGAAGAGTGAATCAATTAAAGTAGCCCGGACCGCCCTTGGTCCGGGAGATATAACGAGTAGCCCGGATTGCGCTGTAAAGCGAATCCGGGGAAAGCTAAAGGTTACAATTCATCGACATTTTTAGTATGTATATATAACGGTTACAAAATATTAAACTCCCGGGTATCCGTCAGCTGACGGACTACCTGGGCTACTCTCGAAATTCATTTTGAGTAAAAAATGGTCAGATATCGACGATGGCAAACTGATAATCCAGATGAAATATATTTCCTAACCATTGTTACGAAAAAAAGGTATAATCTATTCAAACCCGAGGATCATTATAATCTAATCTTAAATGAACTGAATGATATAATTACTTTTTCTAACGGAAACCTTAACGCCTTTGTCTTATTGCCTGATCATTTGCATCTATTACTTACCCAAGGTGAACGTTCATTTTCCGACATTGTAAAAAGATTCAAGAGAAGGATCTCAAGACAACTTGATTTTAAAGGTGGTGAACTTTGGCAGGATCGTTTCTGGGAACATAAAATCCGGGAGGAAATTGATTATTCGAATCATGCGGATTATATCCATTATAATCCCGTACACCATGGTTATGTGAAAAGTCCATCAGATTGGCGGTATTCCAGCTTTATCGAGTATGTTAATCATGGTATATATGATAAAGATTGGTCAAGTAACATCGAAATAGCCGGACTCTCAAAAGGCTGGGAGTAGCCCGGATTGCGCTGTAAAGCGAATCTGGGGAAAAAGAGGTGGTACAACTCATCGAAATTTATAATAGGTATAAATAACAGTTACAAAACAGAATATCCCCGGGTATTCGCTGTACAGCGAACTACCCGGGCTACTCAATATGCAAGCATGGATGAAGAGGTGTCGTTGCGATGCCGACGTGTCGGCAGAAGCAATCTCGGTTTCAGGTAGCACGAGATCTATGCGTTGTGGTGAACCACCGTGATCCGGGAAAATATAACGGCTTCCCGAAAGAATGCTTCATGAGTTAAGTTGGATCATTTCAGGTGTATAATTTTTCCTGAATCAACATATTTTCCGTCTATAAAAAGACGGGCGAAATATGTTCCGCTGGCAATGTCAAAACCCCTTTGGTCAAACCCATCCCAGGTAATATTATGAGTTCCCTGTTGCAGGTTTCCAATCTCCAATTTTCTCACCAGTTGACCGTTAATATTCTCAATTCTAATCTCAACTTGAGAAGTTTTTTCCAGATCGTAGGAAATTGTCGTAGACGGATTGAATGGATTCGGGTAAAATGAATTGATCCGGTTTATTGAAGTAGGAATTTGAGGATTATTACCAGAAATATTATTCACAATCCCAGCGGTTTCATATACAAGATATGAGCCGGTTCCGTTACCTGGAAACGGAGTTCTTCGGACAACTAATTCTACCTGGTTATCATCGTCCATTTCTCTGCATTGTATATAAGAATAAGAATAATTAGCGTCATTCAAATCGAGTAAAATATCGCCTGTAATTGGATCGAAAATCCGTAAACCGTCTCTGTAGTTAATGCCATCTACAGTTCTGCCATAAATAATAGCGTCAAATGAGTTATCACCATTTACATCCGAATACAACGACCATAAATAGGGTCCGTTATCAATCCCAAAATAATCTTCTTCAGATGGCAGGAGGTCAATTGTCGCCTGCACTTCACCACTGTATGTATCAGTCATAATCTGGATAGTGTTGTTTATCGTTCTATAATACAGTGACTGATTATTGCTGGTAATCAGGAATCCGTGGTCGTAATAAATCCCGCCTGATGGAGATGTCCATTCCAGGGAAATCTGCGCTTGAACAACAACAGGGATAAACAGAATTAAGGATAGCAGTTTTTTAAACATTGTTTCACTCTTTGTGGGATAGACCGGATTCCCCGAATCCGGCGTTGATCAAATTATTCTCACAAAATCTCTATACCCTCGAAATCGCTATTAATCGAGAAGATTCCAGCGAACACCCCAAATCTCTTCACGAAACATTGAAGCGTAACCTGGTTGATATTCGTAGAGGTTGCTGAAAATGTTGTTTGTACCCCAATAAAATTCGAAGTTCATGATTTTTATCGAGATCAACCCATTATGTATCCAGCTTGCCTCTTCTGTCTGATCCTGGTGTGTGTACTCACCCCAGTAATTCGACGTGAGGCTGATACGAACTCTTAATTGTCCATTATAAAACAGGTTTTCGTACCTGACGCTTCCCCATCCCCATATTTCGGGTAATGGTTCTCCTTCGTTAATCAGGTCTGTCCAGGTAAATGCTGAAGCAATGCTGAATGGTCCATAGATTTTCAGATCGCCCAATCCGGTAATTTCGATTCCGCTCCTTTCACCTGCCTGAACGGGTGTCCATACATTATTAGTATCGGGTTGAGTACTGATCGGATCTATATAACTACGGTATCCTGCCATAATCCTGGCAGAATGATTTTTTACCTGGTTCCAGCGTAGTCCACCTCCTGTAAAAATTCCACCAACCGGTTGAAGGTCACCTCTTCCAATATATGTGGCTGCAGAATCAGGTAATGGGACAAGATCCATAAAACGTTCAGGTCTGTTTATTGACCAGAATCCGTAAGATTCATCAAGTCCCGGCCATCTCCAGCCCATTGATGTCAATCCAAGTACACCAATCCCTTGAGGCTTGCCAATATCAAGCATTGCTGAACCGCCGGGTTTGAACAAAATTTCTCTTCCCCTGCCATCAGGATGTGTTGATATTGTCCCGGCTTCACCTCGTGCGGAAACGTCTAGTGAGAAAATGTTTGAGGATATCTTATCACTTAATGTGATTCCGTAAATTTCACGACTACCTTTTGGATTTTGCCTGAATGGATAATTACCGAACAGGGCACCGATTCTTTCAGTATCAATACGGAATGATAAATTGTGATTATCAGCCTGGTGAGCAAAATTGAGTGCTCCACCCAGCCGATAACCATTTTCACTCCCACTGTAAAAACCGCGTTCACTCCGCGTGTACCAGCCGGATACCATTATCGGCAGTTGGTCTTCGCTGACAGTATTCAGCCAGGTGAGGTCGATGTCATTTCGATGGTACCTGTTGTGGCCCGAATAGAATGCTCTACCGTGACGAATTCGAGTTTGCAGCCATGAAAAATCAAGATAGCCGTATTGACCCAACTTCTGACGGGCGCCAAGACGGAGTTGGCTTGTATTGGCGGACGAATTTCTCCTCCGACCACGATATTCCCCGATATCAATCCCAAAATGGTAACGGAAATCGTGTGATAATTTTTGTGTTATACGCCAATCTACATGACCAAGTCCATAAAAACCCTGCCGGTATTTAACAGTCGTTTTTGGATGTAAACCATATTCATGGGGAGAATGGATAGATATAACAGAATTGGAACTGAACGGACCTGATCCACTCCACGCACGTGAATAATCGACTGTACCCATCTCCTCAACAGCAAACGAGGAAAAGTCCATGCTACCCGTTACAGGATCATTAAACGGACGGTTTTTATATATTACCAGCAGATCCCTTCCCGATCCGCCCGGTGGTACCAGGTAAAATGATCCTCCGAAGAAGCTGGTTTGACGAGGATATATTCCGGGTAAAATTCCTAAAGCCTCGCCTGCGTCCTTGTAAGCGTACCGGGCGAATTCACCGTTAGTCAATCGCACTGAAGAAGTCAGCGGCAATGGAGGCGCAATGGTATCAGAAACCAGCGGAATAGTTTCTTTTTCCACTCTACTGGCTAGGGTGTCTGTGGAATCTGATGAGAGTGAATCAAGTTCAATTCCAGTCGAATCACCGGGTATCTGAATCTTTCGTCCTTGTGCTTCTAACCGGCCTTTTAAATCAATTGTTGGTAGAGCTTTTAGTGTATCACCTTTTATTGTATCGGGAGGGCTTTGAGCATTTATATCAGTGAAATCGAGGAAGTTTTCTGCATTCAACCTGTATGCCGAAATCAGCAGCATGAATAATACTGCAATAATCAATTTCAGTTTTCGTTGAGAAAGCTGTTGCAGAAAATTGTCTGCGCTGATCTTTATACTTTCCTTGTTCACAGGTTTCCACTTTTTCCGTTTAGAATAATCAGCCGATGAAGCGAAAATATAGGTATTCCTGGTAATGATATGAAGTCTTTTCTCTTACAAATGATGACTGTTCAAATATAAAGAGTATCTTTCAGCCTCTCGAGTTACAAACTGGCAATGCTTTTGCTAAATCTCGATCATCATAAGAAAACGGTTCTTTTAAGCTGTCAATTTTGTAGAAATTCTGCCAGAAATTCCTACGCCTGCCATTATGGCAGGACATATGGTCAACTCGGAGTCAGAATCCATATTCACGCTTGACTTCTGACCAGAGTCGGACTATAATTGCGGCATTAGCACTCTCGGCTCGAGAGTGCTAATTGTTCAATATAAGATATTGATAAGTATAACAGTTTTTAATTTTTCGTATACACTAAAGTCTCGATTTTCGGGACAATTTTGTTCTTCATAAACATAATTCATAATACTAAAGAAAAACCGGTTGAATACCGGTAAAAACGGGAGGTAATACAATGAAAATACGCCCGATTGATGAACGCGTATTGCTCAAAGTACAGGAAGAAGAAGAGCGTCAAGTAGGTGGTATCATCATTCCAGATACCGCGACGAAAGAACGTCCCCAGGTAGGCGAAGTAATCGCAGTCGGTGACGATGTTGTCAGCAAAGATGTTGATAAAAAAGCTCTTTCCAGCCTGATTAAGGTTGGTGACAAGGTTCTCTTTGCCAAGTATGGCGGCACAGAAGTTAAAGTCGACGATGAAGAGTACCTGCTGGTAAATCGTAGTGACATTCTTGGTGTCCTTGAAGGTTAATTTTAAATAAACAAAGATATAGGTGAAATAATGGCTCATAAACTTCTTACATTTGACCAGGACGCCCGTAACGGCCTTAAAGATGGTGTAGATGCACTCGCAAAGGCTGTCAAGGTTACTCTTGGACCACGTGGTCGTAATGTCGTTATCGATAAAAAATTCGGTGCGCCGACCATTACTAAAGATGGTGTAACAGTTGCAAAAGAGATAGAACTTGAAGATCCAGTACAGAACATGGGTGCCCAGATGGTTCGCGAAGTTGCCAGCAAAACATCAGATGTTGCAGGTGACGGAACCACGACAGCAACAGTTCTTGCACAGTCTATTTTAACAGAAGGTCTTCGCAACGTAGTCGCAGGTGCAAATCCACTTCTCCTTAAGCGGGGAATTGATAAAGCGGTTGCCGAAGTTGTTGATGAACTGAAAAAGAATTCAAAGGAAGTTGGCGGAAGCAAAGAACGTATCGCCCAGGTCGGTGCCATCAGTGCAAACAATGATGCTACCATCGGCGATCACATTGCCGATGCCATGGAGAAAGTCGGAAACGACGGTGTTATAACTGTTGAAGAATCCAAGACAATCGATACCTATGTAGACGTAGTTGAAGGTATGCAGTTTGACCGTGGTTATATCTCTCCTTACTTCGTCACAGATGCTGAAAGCATGGAAGCCGTTCTCGAAGATCCGATGATCCTCATCCATGATAAAAAAATCAGCGTGATGAAAGACCTTCTCCCGATTCTTGAGAAAGTCGCCCAGATGGGTAAGAGCTTCCTCATCATCTCAGAAGATGTTGAAGGCGAAGCCCTTGCTACTCTCGTGGTCAACAAACTCCGCGGCACCCTGAAGATAGCCGCAGTGAAGGCTCCGGGCTTCGGCGATCGTCGTAAAGCCATGCTCGAAGATATCGCAATCCTGACTGGTGGCCGTGTTATCAGTGAAGACGCCGGGTTTAAACTTGAGAACACCCAGATTGACGACCTTGGAACAGCCAAACGTATCGTCATCGACAAAGACAACACCACGGTTGTTGAGGGTGCCGGTGAAACCGATGATATCAAGGGTCGTATTGAGCAGATTAAAAAGCAGATTGAAGCCACAACATCAGATTATGACCGTGAAAAGCTGCAGGAACGCCTGGCCAAGCTGGCTGGTGGTGTTGCTGTTCTTCACGTTGGCGCTGCCACTGAAGTTGAGATGAAAGAAAAGAAAGCCCGTGTTGAAGACGCTCTCCATGCTACACGTGCTGCCGTGGAAGAAGGAATTGTTCCTGGTGGTGGTGTTGCGCTGGTACGTTGTACCGAGCGGATCGACAAGCTTGCCTACGAAGGTGATGAGGATATCGGTCGCCAGATCGTCATCCGTTCTCTTGAAGAACCTCTTCGTTGGATCGCTCAGAATGCCGGTGTTGAGGGTGCAGTTGTTGTCCAGAAAGTAAACGATGGTAAGGATGATTTCGGTTACAACGCGCTTACAGGTGTTTATGAAAACCTGATGAAGTCCGGAATTATTGATCCGACCAAGGTTACCCGTTCTGCACTCGAAAACGCAGCTTCCGTAGCATCAGTTCTTATCATGACTGAAGCCACAGTACACGAAGCTAAAGACGATACACCTCCTCCCCCGATGCCCGGTGGTGGTATGGGTGGTGGAATGTACTAATAGATATTCTTTCGAGAATGAAGCCCGTCCTGAAACCAGGACGGGCTTTTATATTGTAGAAACTTTTCAGTCGAAGGTTACATCTTTTTCCGCCAGCGATCGAGGCGCTTAAAGGCTTCTTTTACAGCAGACACCAGGTCGTTTACCTGGAAAGGTTTGAGGAAATAATCATCGAATCCGGCGTCCCTCGCTTCAACGATCTGGAAGACTGACGCATAGCCTGTAATGGCAATCAGGATTGAGGTTGGATTGTCTTTCCTGATCTTCTTACAAAGTTCGATTCCGTTCATGCCGGGAAGCTGAAGATCTATAAATTGAACCGGGAATATTTCTTCATGCAGTATCTCGAGTGCTTTTTCTGCTGACTCAGCACTCGTTACTTCATAACCTTCTTTTGCAAATGCCTTCTCTAATATAAACCGGATTCCCTCTTCATCATCAACGACCAGGATACGCTTCCTCATGGCACCTCCAATAGACCTTACTCAATATCCCAAATAATGCTATTAATATCTGTGAAAAGGCAACTTTATTAATTTAGATGCTTATAGGATTTTAATGCAATAGCTAATATTATATGATGAATGGGATTATATACGTTACATTCTAAAAAGAGTCAAGTGGAATTTCGGGAACGAGAATTAAATTTTGTTAACTTATTATCTTACTTATTTTATAAAGATTCTTGTATATTTCTGATGGATTGAATCAGGCGATATAATAAATGGCTCTATTGTACTATTATTAAAAGATATAAGAATGGAAGATATAAAAGAAAATAAATCAAACAAAAGTAAACCACTTCTCACAATTCGTGACAGGCTTCGTCTACTTCCAAAAGATCCCGGCTGTTACCTGTTCAAAGATAAGTATGGGAAAGTGATATATGTGGGTAAAGCTAAAGTACTTCGGAACAGGGTTCGCAGTTATTTTTCCGGTAAATCTGATGGAAGATACCAGTTTGATAAACTGGTAGCGAAGATTCATGACTTCGAAACGATTGTCACAATAAACGAGATGGAAGCACTTGTCCTCGAAGCGGGGATGATCCGAAAATATCGTCCACGTTTTAATATTGACGTCCGGGATGACAGGTCTTACCCATACCTGAAAGTGACCACTGAGCTGTTTCCACGAATATTTCTTACCCGTGAACCGCGGGGGAAGAACGCTAAGTATTATGGTCCCCTTACGGATGTTATGAGGATCAAAGATACGGTATTTGCGCTTCGTCGAGCCTGCAAGGTCCGAACGTGTAACCTGAGAATCACAGAGGAAAGTATCAGGAGAAAAAAACATAAGGTGTGCCTGGAATATCATATAGGTAATTGTGAAGGTCCATGTGAAGGATTGGTCGCACCAGACAATTATGGAAAAGAAGTTCACAGGCTTATTGATACTCTTCATGGAAACAGTTCACAGTTGCGCGTGCTGCTCGAAGAACGAATGAAAAAATACGCAACAAACAAAAAATACGAAGAGGCCGCGAGGGTACGCGATCAACTTTACGCGTTGCAGTCATTGATCCAAAGGCAGGAAAAATTGGCCGCGGATATCCAGGATCGTGATGTTTTTGGACTGGCGCAGGAGGATCAGTATGGATGTGTTGCAGTTATGCGAATTCGTAACGGTAAACTGGTTGGCAGAGACCATTCGTTTCTATCACGTATGAGGGGGTATTCATCCAAAGAGGTGTGGACAAACTTCATCGCCGGTTATTATGAACCGGAATTGAGGCACATTCCCAGCCAGGTACTCCTTCCTGAAAAACTGGATGCTGAAGATAAAAATCTATTGCTGGAATTTTTATCAGAGAAACGTGGTAAAAAGGTAAATATCCGTGTTCCGCAGCGGGGTGATCTTGTCCGGATAGTAGAACTGGCTAAGCACAACGCTGAACTTCTGCTTGGAGAACATCTCCAGGCTAAAGCAAAACAGGAAAGAATTCCCCACAGCCTGATTACGCTTAAAGAACATTTGAACCTGCCGGATCTCCCTCGAATAATTGAATGTTTTGATAATTCCAATCTTTTCGGAACACATCCTGTCGCGGCGATGGTCAGGTTTAAAAACGCACGCCCGGAGAAACGCGAATATCGTCATTTCCGGATAAAGAATGTTGAAGGAATAGATGATTTTGCGTCGATGAGGGAGGTTGTTGAGAGGAGATATACCCGGCTTCTAGGTGAAGAGGCGGAACTTCCTGACCTGGTGCTTATTGATGGTGGAATAGGCCAGGTAAACGCTGCGCGTAAAATTCTGGACGGTCTTGGTCTTGAATATGTCACAACCGTAGGTCTGGCAAAACGCCTTGAGGAAATAGTTTTTCCAAGGGTATCAAAAAATGACTCTAAAGCGGTCACAGGAAATGTTATTACTCTCCCTAAAACTTCTTCAGCACTGAAACTTTTGATGTATATAAGGGATGAAGCACATCGATTCGCGATTACTTACCACAGGAAATTAAGGGCAAAAGCAAGTATCAGTACGACTCTCACTACAATTCCCGGTATTGGTGAATCAAAAGCAAAAGCGCTTATAAGACATTTTGGATCACTGAAAAGATTAAAGGAAGCGAATCCAGCGGATATTTCAGAAGTACCTGGATTCAGTGAACAAGGCGGGAAGGAATTACTTGAACGGTTACTCAATGGTTAAATATCTGCTCAAATCTGCAATTATAGTAATTATACTAATCACATATATTAGCCCATCTTTCAGCCAGGTACCACGGAAAAATGCCACGGAATATGAAATTAATCATACCTCCTGGATCTACCCACCCTGGAAACATTCCTGGGTTGTGCTGGCACGTCAGACTCACCTGACATTTTTTACACTGGGGAAAGCAGAATTTATAAATCCACAGGGGCTGGATGCTGTACGGCTTGATGCCTGGGATGATACCACGACAACCGGTGATGATGATGAGTTATGCGTTTATGGGATCAATAACGGTGAAAATTCAATCATATATAACAAATCGATGAGATCAATCGGATTGTATGGCTACGATGAAACGGGTGATGCCGCGTTAAATAATCCGTGGGATGTGGCTGCGACGGAAGACGGGTTAGTGTTTGTTACCGATTCGGGAAATCAAAGAGTGGTGAAATTACGCAATATTTACGGTGAACTTGTCTATGATAGCGAATTCGGTTACCCTGAATCGGAAAACGAAGCTTCAAGGTTGGTATTGCCGCGTGGTATTGATATTGCGCATGGTGGATGGGTTTTAGTGGCGGATGCCGGCAGCGGTAGAGTAGTCCGTTACGATACCTCAGGTGTTTTTATCAATGCAGTGGAAGGATTTGACAGGCCGGTTGCTCTAGCTTCATGTGGAGTATCAGATAATTATTTTCACCGTCCCTGGATCAGTTATTTTGTTGTATGTGATTCCGGGGGACAACGTCTTCAGAAGTATGATTTTACTGGGAAGAAATTGTCTTCGGTCTCTATTCCCGCATCAATCGGAATTGACGAATCATATACAGGTCACATTGAGCTTGAATTTTTCCATAATGTCGTTGTCACGGATAGTCTGAATCATTGTCTTCATAAATTTGACCGGGATCTGAATTACCTGGTCAGCTGGGGTGAAAAAGGGAAAGGACGTGGAATGTTTACATCTCCGACCGGTATTACGGTCTGGAGAAAATATGGACAGGTATTTATAGCCGAAAAGTGGGGAGCGCAGTATCTCTGGACCGGTCTGGATGTACTGGATGAACCGGATCTGCAGGTGGAGCACAACCTGCTTACCCTAGGAATAAAAACATCCGATTCTGCAAAAATCCTGATGAAGATCGAGAATGATTCCACGGTTTCCAGCAGGAAAATCTATTTCCGCTATAGTGGTTACAACGATTACAAGTGGAATTACAATTTTGTCCCTATGAAACGTAGGCTTTCCGGAGACGATCCGGATAATAACAGGCCGGTTCCAGTACTGCCCGGAAGATATAATTTAATTCTCGACCTTGAATCACCTTACTGGTATACTGCAAAATATTTTGATTTAAGGATGACGACTGAGATAGAGGTTCCAGCTAAAGAGAAATAATTAGAACCATATTTAAACAATCATCAGAATATTCTCCATCTTCGTTGGATTTTTCTGCAGGTGAAATTATTTTACCGATTGTTCTGAAATGTTCCCGGGAATTGTTTCTGATTTTAATATTATATCGCTGGGGGTTTAAATGAGGTTTATCAGCCTGCTGTTATTAATAAGTCTGTTTATTGTTCCACTTGCTTTTTGCCAGACAAACCTTGTTGAAGGTCAGGGGATGGGCGAAACTAGGGATATAGCTATTGAAGCCGCAAAACGTGACGCTGTGCAAAAATCTGTGGGCACGGTTATCAGCTCTGAGACAATAGTAAAAAATTACGCCCTATTGTCTGACAGGATTCTCAGTAAATCAATCGGTTATGTCAAATCATATGATATTAAAAGTGAAAATGTTGAAGTTGACGGGATCATTAACGTCCTAATCAATGCAGAGGTAGGAGAGATTCTTGATGAAGTACTGCGGGATCGGGCGGCGATGGAGTTACTTCTTACATGGTTAAGCAAACCCCGGGTACTTGTGGCCTTGACAGAGTCAAATGTTGGAGATGAGTCTTCTCGTATCGCAGAATCTGCAATTGCAGAAGAACTTTTAAAGATTGGTTTTAATGTTGTACAGGGAGTTGATGTAGGTGGTGCGTCAGTTGTCATCAGCGCTCTGAATGGCCAGGGTGTATTAAATACAGGTGGGGCGGAGCTGATCCTTGCAGGCCATGCTTCAGCCACCGAAGGAAACGCTCCACAGGTTATGAAAAACGCCGGTATGACAACCTCGCAGGCTGTTATCCAGGCTAAGGTATACCGGTCAGATAACCGCAATGTACTGGCGGTCCACCGAGCTCAGAAATCACGTCCAAATATTAATGCTACGGCGGCAGGTGCAGAAGCGTTAGGCTTTGCGGCTGAAGAACTCGCCCAGATGCTTATATCTGATGTTGTAAAACTCTGGTCACTTCAGCAAAGCAATACTGTCCCTGTTGAAATAGAATTCCATCAGGCAACTTTCAGTGTTCGAGGTTTATTACTGGATTTCCTGGCAAAACAGGAAATAATTGAACAGGTGAATGAACGTGGATTAATGGACGGTGTTTTTTCCTGCCAGGTGGAGGTAGAAGGACGAGCTCAGGATGTGGCTACTATCCTTGATGGATTTTCCGCCGAGGGAAAGGCCTGGACAGTCACCGGGATGACTTCTGGAAAAGTTATCCTGACTCCACGCTAAATATTCTGGTATTTAATGTCCACCAGGTTTATCGCAGCAATTAAAACAACCAGGCCGGGGAACATAATTCTTGTAATCCTCGGTTCATTTCTTGGTAGTTTTTTAGCGTATATCTCCAATAACTCAGCTCAGTATGCTCAAACTTTTATCAATAATACATCCGTGTTGTTGGCGTCATTTTCGGCAGCTATCATTGCCGCAGGTGGATATTTTCTCAACGATGCTCACGATTATAAAGAAGACAATATCAATAAACCATCGAGGCCTGTTGCTTCCGGAGAAATTTCTAAGAAAACAGCGTTTGTAATCGGGTTCTTATGTTTACTTGCAGGCGTGATCCCATCATGGCTGGTTTCTATATATTGCGGGATTTTTACTATTACGGTCTGTCTTTTCCTGGTTCTATATACCTTTGTCTTCAAATCAATTCCGCTGCTCGGTAATATTATCGTTTCGATATGTGGAGGTGCGCCATTATTGTATGGAGCATTGGCGGTGGACTATATAAACGCAGGATATATTCCCTTTACTCTTGCGTTTCTGCTCCACTCGTCTCGGGAAATAATCAAGGACGCTGAGGATGTTGAGGGCGATATTGTAGCGGGAATACGAACTCTGGCAACGGTATATTCAAGAGATGCAGCAATAAGAATTGGTTCATCTGTAATGATATTTACTTCATTTATAATACCACTTCCCTACTTCGCCGGATGGATTTCCGCATGGTATTTTTTACCTGTTGTCCCGCTAGTTGCTCTACCGATGGCATACTATGGCGGTGGAGGGATTATTTACCCGGGAAAGATTGAGAGTGGTAAAGTTCAACGTGTTATCAAATGGCTTATGCTGCCCGGTATGATCTGTATACTGCTTGGAAATATATTCTAATGAAAATTCATTCTATACCCTGGACGCTTGCTTCGGCATCTCCTCGTAGGCTAAAACTACTAGAACAGGCAGGGCTTAATCCTGGTGTGATCCCTGCAAGAATCGATGAAATTACTGTTGGTTATGATCCCTCTGACCTGGTAATTAAAAACGCCAGGACAAAGGCAGAATCAGTTATAAAAAAGGTTGAATCTGGAATTTTACTGGCTGCGGATACCGAAGTACTGGTTGATGACCGGGTAATGGGAAAACCAGAGGATGTGGCTGAGGCAAGAGAGATTCTCAGGTTGCTGTCCGGTTCGTGGCATGAAGTAATAACCGGATTTTGTGTAAAATGGATCGACGGACAGAAATCCGGCGAAGGTGTCGAAAAAACACGTGTGCGGTTCAGATATTTGACAGATACTGAAATAGATTCGTACGTTTCCAGTGGTGAACCTTTTGATAAAGCTGGCGGATACGGGATACAGGAAAAAGCCGCTGTTTTTGTGGACAGGATAGAAGGTTGTTATTTCAATGTTGTGGGATTGCCATTAGCCCGTATATTCGGTATAGTACAATCATGGATGTCGCCTGCGGATAATTAGAGGGAATATCGGAATGTCAGAAGATATTGTAGGCCGGAAACAAAAATTCTGTGATGAATTAAAAACGGCTCGTGAATATAAGAAGCTTGACCTGGTTCGCATCGCCGAGAGAAGCAAAATCTCCTATGATTACCTGGAGAAGCTAGAATCGGGTGACTGGGAGTTTCTGCCCCAGGCGTACATACGTTCATTCCTGTTGACCTATGCTCAACTTGTAGGGATGGAAGTGAACGAAGTGCTCCAGGAATTTGATACCCTGATGGAAGAACCATCTATTGCTAAACAGTATGCGGCGGCATCGGAAGAATCATTTAATCTTAGACGAAAAGCAAAAAAGACACCTGTTGCCAAGACCGAATCAGAATCGTTCGAATCGAGTGCTCCATCCGCAATTTCTTCAATCCTTCAACAGCCGGTATACTGGATTCTTGGAGTTGTAGTAATTGTAATTGCGGTTTTTATTATTTATAACCTTCCTGGAAAAGAGAAGCAGCCTGAAGTCCAGGAAATTCCACTTGAAGAAGTAGTCAAAGACCAGCAGGACATGATCGCTGAAGATGATGATCAGTCACCAACGGATTCCGAAGAAAGCAGTTCCTCATCCCAGGATGCCGTTGAACGAGTAGAAGAAAAGCATGTGGCAGCTCAACCAGCAGGAAAATTAACACTTGTAACGAAGGCGACGGACAAATGTTACGTCAGGATAAGCGCGGACAGGCTTGACAATATCCTCGATGATGTTGTACTGATAAAAGGTTTCACCAGGACTTATGAAGCCGATTCCCTGTTTGTTGTTGTTCTCGGAAATGCCGGTGGCATGGAGCTGATCTTAAATGGACGTAACCTTGGTGAACTGGGAGAAACAGGACGAGTGGTTACTATTACACTGGGACCTGAAGGGCTAAGGCATTTGAGACGGGGTAGACGTGTGCAACCGTCTCCACCACCCGAACAACCGGCTACCGAATCGAACGCGTCAGGGACACAGGCTGAGCCCGGAGACACGGATGCTACCGAGAATCAGGCTGAACCTGCAATGGTGACTCCCGACGATTAAAAAACCGGTGAATATCTTAGTATCAGAGTATTATCTTTAAGGAAATATTTTATAAACCTATTGCGAACTATCAAGTGAATTATCAGGCATCTTTTTTCGAATATTTAGGGGAAAAGGTTGATACTTTTCCCCTCTTTTTTAAAGTTTTTATTGTTGGATTTTTTCTCCTCTTTCTGTCTCCAGGAATTTGTTCTGCTGAAGATGAAGAAATTTCAGATCCGGAAATCACAACAAGAACTGGTTTAACCGGACTATACTGGAAACCGAGAGAGACGGAACCTTATCAGCTTGAACGCTACGGTCGTGGTGTAATAATGTTTCAAGTTGTTACGGTGAATCCATTCAGCTATCTACCCAAAAGATCTGAAGAAACATCCCTTCCCAACCTCAGTCTTTCGTTAAAATATTCAGGCAATTTTGGTTCATTTGACAGTTATGGTGATAGTGACACAGCCAGGGTGGATTTGAGTGAGGGGAAATCATATTCCAACCTCGAAATAGACCTGGTTCTGTTCGATTTTCTTTCATTCAGGTTAAAATCGGTCAAACACTTGGCACAATTCTCGAATCCGGGCGAGTTTTTTAATTCTGAAGGTGAGATTATCGCTTCCGCCTCAAATTACGAAATGGATGGTCAACTTCGTGATATCAAAATAGGCCTGATCGGAACAACACCTGAAGGTGACCTGGAATCTACTAAACTTGAAATCGGGTATCTCAATCGTCACTGGCAGCGGCCTTTTGCGATTGCTACAGAAGGTGGTCTTTCAACTCCATCGCTTTATATACCAAAGTTTCGCTTTAACGGGTTATACCTGCAGACCGATACTGAACCGATACCGAATATCTGGCCAATGCAGACTAGGCTTGGAGTCCAAGTTGCGACAGGACAGGTAGATGCTTCGACTGGTTCAGAATTATATTCGATCTTCGGTGTTGGAGATGAAGACAGGTCTTATACAATCCTCGGTCTTGATATAGACCTCACCTTTTCCCGTGAGATATACAGGAGAACAAATGCAGGAGTGAACCTGTATGCTGGTTATACCATTTTTTCCGGAAAATACTCTGCCAATGATGGCAAAGATTATAACCTGGACACCATAGAAACCCGCCTCCAGGCTACAATCTTTATTCAATTTAATCTGTTATAAAACATCTTTGGTGCAAAACCTGTCTACAAATTAAGCCAAATCAACCAATTATTTAGTTGTTGTCCGGTATATTCTTTTTATAAAAGAATTCCTGGTCGAACTCGTTTTCACTCTTGGCTACGACTGTTGTTGTCATCATGTCGCCACAGATATTAATCATTGTCCGTGTCATATCGAGTAGTCGATCTACACCAAGAATTATTCCGATACCCTCAAGCGGCAATCCGATCTCAGTCAACACCATCGACAACATGATCAATCCAACACCGGGTACCCCGGCAGTCCCAATGCTCGCAAGCGTGGCCATCATAACCACCCGGAAGAAATCGGCTACTGTCAGGTCGATTCCATAAACACCGGCAATGAAAACAGTAGCAACTCCCTGCATTATTGCCGTTCCATCCATATTTATAGTAGCGCCGAGTGGTAAGGTGAATGAATGAACGGATTCTTTTGTCCCCAGCCGTTTTTCTGCAACGTTCATTGTCACGGGAAGGGTAGCGTTTGATGAACTGGTCGAAAACGCCACCACCATGGCGGGATATACATTTCTGAAGAAATGTAGAGGATTTAATTTTGCCAGGATTAGCAATAATAATGGATAGACCACAAATCCCTGGATTCCCAGGGCGCCGACAATTGTAGCCATATATTTCAGCAGTGGCAGAAATACCGCGAGTCCTTCTCCAGCAATGACTTTTGCCATCAATCCGAATACGCCGATGGGAGCGAACATCATTATAAATTCAACCATTTTCTGGATGACTTTATCGGCAGCTTCAAGAAATCGGACAAGGGGGTCCGCTTTTCCTTTAAGAGCCGCAATTGCCAACCCAGCGAGGATAGAGACGAATATTACCTGCAGCATTTTTCCTTCGACCATCGCCGCAAACGGATTTGTGGGAACAAAATCAACGATGATGTCCATTACAAATGGCTGCTCTCCGCCACCAAAATCGCCCTCAACCGGTATATCAAGGCCTTGACCCGGTCGTACCAGGAATGCGAGGGAAAAACCGATGGATATCGCGATTGCGGTAGTCGCGAGGTAGATACCCATGGTTTTCCCGCCGATCCTTCCAAGTTTGCTCAGATCGCCGATTGCCGCGGTTCCGAGGGTAAGCGACACAAGCACGAGAGGAACAACAAGAAGCCTGATTCCATTCAGAAAGATTCGACCGACGGGATCGTGAATGTATTTGATCAGAACTTCATTTACATTGGGAGGGAAAAAGATATACTGTATCAGGCCTACAACAATACCGGCACCAAGACCAATCAGTATCCAGGCAGTTAATCCAATTTTTCTTCTCGCCATTTTCGGTTCCTCTCCGGATTATGTTTAACCGGTTGATTGCGGCTGTTCTTATCTCAAGAACACAAAATTATAACGATCTATTTTTCTTCAGTGTCCTGACAATTCTTTTCAATTGCACCCGTCCATCAGGCAAAACAAGGCTTATCACCAGCCATGAAATTAATGTGATAAAGACCATCCACAATATTGCCAGTATCGGCGCAGCAGGTTGTGGGATAGAACTGAGTAAAATGTATAAACCTGCCGCGATCGACCACCAGAGAAATATTTTGCGGTAAGCTTTGAAAGTGATATTTCCCGGCAGTTTCGGAATCAGGAAGAGGATCACAGTCATCTGCGCGATTGCCATTGCTATCCCCATCCCCGCTACGTTTAAATAAGGTAGCAACACGTATGCAAGGCCTATATTTAGTGCAGTCCCAGTTACTCCGATTCCCAGCAGTATCCTGTTTCGACCCTGTGCGTTAAAAACCCTGTTTATTAACGGGGTTACAACCTTCGTCCATAAAACAGGGCTTGCCCCTACCAGTGCAAGCGCTGTTACTGACGCCGCGCTCTCATCAAAAGCACCATATCCAAACAGGATCAGCACAATCGGTTTTGACGCGAGTGCAAGAATCACTGCTATCGGCAATAATGCCCATAATGATACTTCGAGTATGACAAGGAATTCTCTTGAAATGTCTTCTGCCTTTTTCTTTTCAACCATCTCGCTGAACCGTGGCAGCAGAATCCGCATCAACGCAAGTCCAGCTGTAGCAGCGGGAGTTTCCACGATAAACCGGGCATACCAGAGTGCGGCAACAGATCCGACTCCCAGAACTGACACGATTCTTTTATCAATAAATACTCTGCTCTGAACAGCAATAGCAAGTAACAGCAACGGCCAGAAATTTGCCAGGAAAGGGATGAGTATTTTTAAAATCCTTTGACCGGTAATTCGTACACGCTTCATATCCCAGTCACGGATATCCCAGAGTAAAAAGCTGAGCAGAACCAGGGCAGATAAATTATAGCCGATTACAAGGAGGATTTCAGGTAGTTTGCCAAATCCAACCAGGGCGATAAATACTATCAGTGTAACATTTATAAATAAATTAAGGGATGAAAACAGGCGGAACCGGTGAATACTTGCAAGCATGTACCCGGTAAAAAAACACGCAACAAACAGGGGGATGGATGGTGCGATCCAACGGATCATTGTCGTTACAATTGCAGCGTCATCCACTGAATATCCAACAACCTGAAGCTGTGTAATTTTTTCAGCAATCAGGTTGACTATCACTGCAGTGATTAACGAAAAGAGGAGAAAAAACCAGGCAAGAAAACGAACCAGTATACTTGCGCTGTTATTCGCATTTCGAGTTCGCCAGCGTGTCAATAATGGAATAAAAGCTGTTTCGACCTGGTTTCCACAGAGGATATGCTGCAGGTTTTTACTCAGGTCGAGGGCAATTCGTAGTGCATCGGCTATGATGCTGGTGCCGTAAAAGAACGCGACCATCCATTCTCGTACAAATCCTGTAGCTTTCCCGATTATCGTGAGAGTGGTAATAATGATACCTTCTCTCAACAGGCCGGGTCTGCTTTCATTTTTAGCGTTCCTTTTTTGCGATACTGGCTTAGCCGGCATGAAGAATAATCCACCTGGTATTTACAACTACTGGTTGAGGATAGTACTTCGCAATATTTGAAATTTTTCCAATATATGGAAGGTGGATCAGAATTACCATCTGGTTAATAGAAGTGATAATTATGTTGCTATCTTTCGTTATTCAATTTCTGATATAATCCAACAATTCTTTTCTGTATACCAATCCTTGTTGAGCTCCGTACCTGGTTGTAGATAAACCGGCACCGATGTTCGCAAATCTTATTGAATCTTCGAGAACAATACCTTCAGATATTAACGCGGCAAGGATTCCGCAAAAAGCATCACCAGCTCCAACCGTATCCACGGCCTTTACATCAATCGCATCGAGTTTTTGGTAAGTTTCCCCGGAATTAAACCATTCAACGCCATGATGACCAAGGGTAACAATAACATAATCTACGCTGTAATCGTCCCATATAGCAGAACGCTCCTCAACAGGTAGCTCGAGATAATCATTTGTTTTAAATATTGCTGTGGATTCAATTTCATTAGGAACCAGGAAGTTGATATTTTTCGGTAACACCGGGCTGGATTTCCATGGAGCTGGATTAAAAAGAATTTTCAAATCGTATTTGAGAGATAATTCGAAAACTCTTTTAACAGTTTGCTCGGGTAGTTCGTTTTGCATCAAAACCATGTCAGCCCATGCAAACTCATTTTCATTTGAGTTTATCATCTCGGGAGTAAGTTTGCCATATGCACCCGGGCATGATACGATATGGTTCTCACCGTCGGGATTAACAGCAATCACTGATTCGGCAGTGTGATAATTGTCCTGGTAGATTACATGGTCAAGATTTACACCATCCTCTTTTAAAGGTTGCAAAACTATCTTGGCGGCTTCATCATTTCCGATAGATGTTACAAATTTAACATCTGCTCCCATTCTTTTTGCCGCAAGCGCCTGGTTAGCACCTTTACCACCCGGGAAAACTTCCATCCGGTTACCGACAACCGTTTCACCTTTGACAGGAAAATGATCAACGTAAAAAATCCGGTCGAGAACCGCTGCTCCAACAACCAGTAATTTTCCTGGTTTCCGTGGTTCTCCCGGTAATTCCGATCCAGGTATTATATTAAGCGGGGTATTTCTGTTAGTCATCTGCGGGTTTTAACATATTTACCATTCAATGCTGATTCCAATGCTGCTTCCGCGTGCAGTTTAGTCGTATCGAATAGTGGAATGCTGGTATCCTCACCTTCGAGTAAAATAGGTATCTCGGTACATCCAAGGATAATTCCTTTCGCTCCGCGTTCCTGTAGCCTGTCGATTACTCTGAGGAAACCATTTTTGGATTCATCAGTGAATTTACCGGCGATCAGTTCGTTATAAATAACCTTGTTAACATATTCTCGGTCGTCTTCTTCTGGCCGAATTACCTTGATACCTCTTTCTGAAAGTGCATCAGGGTAGAGGGTTGCATCCATAGTGAATCGAGTACCAATCAATCCAACCGCGTTGATTCCCTCTTTAATTATTGCATCACCGACAACATCCAGAATACTCAATAATGGAATCGCCACGGCGGCTTGGATCTCTTTCTGGACTACGTGCATAGTGTTGGTTGCAATCACGATAAAATCGGCACCACCAGCTTCCAGGCTCTTGGCAGCCTTTCCCAGTTCACGGGCGATGAGATCCCATTTATTGTCACGCGGCCACCCTATAAAAGGTTCAAACGAAACAGAAAAAATCAGGATTTCCGGGTAATTGTGATCACCAAATCGTTGAGTATATGTATGAACAATGTACTTGTAATATTCTATTGTTGATTCAGGGCTGAGTCCCCCGATTATTCCTATACGTTTTCTTCGACTCATTATAATTCCTGTAATTCAGACTTATTTTTATCCATGAATAGGACGGTTATCAACTGCCAGTGCTGCTTCCTTTATAACTTCAGATAATGTCGGGTGAGCGTGGACAGTCCGGGCAATATCTTCGGAACTTGCTTTAAATTCGAAAGCCAGGGCTATTTCCGCGATCATATCCGAGGCACGAGGACCGAGGATATGGACACCAATCAACCGGTCTGTCTTGGCGTCTGCGATAATTTTTACCATCCCGTCTGTTTCACCAAGGCTTAAGGCACGTCCATTACCCCGGAAATAGAATTTGCCGACATTAGTCTCGATGCCCTTTTCTTTTGCTTCTGCTTCAGTGATTCCAACAACTGCCAGTTCAGGCCATGTATAGACTACATTCGGAATGGCATCGTAATTAACATGTCCCGGAAGCCCGGCGGCTAGTTCTGCAACGGCAACGCCTTCTTCCTCGGCTTTA
>JANQEY010000146.1 GCA_028278125.1 bacterium
ACCTATAACTCATTAACAAAAGAAGCTGCTTTAGATCCCGTGACTAAAGTGCTTGAAACAAATGAAATAGTAAGCTTAGCTAACCATACAACCCTGATCGACAGGAACGGGGTAGAATACCAGATAGCCGATTCCGCTGCCCCAATTAAAGATTCAGATGGTAAAACATCAGGCGTTGTTCTGGTTTTCCGGGATGTTACCGAAGAATACCAATTAAGGCATCAGTCCCGTGAATTAGCTAAAACGGTTGAGCAAAGCCCTGCTGGAATCGTCATTGCATCCCTTGATGGAATAGTTCAGTACGTAAATCCAGCAATGACTAGCATGATTGGCTACGACGATAAAGACGAGATAGTTGGAAACCATTTGGGAACGATTCACCCAGAAGAACTACTTGACACCAAGATTCTCCCAGCTATAAAAAAAATTAGTGAAGAGGGGCATTTTAGTGGTGAAGTAGTTTATCAGAAAAAAAATGGTACAACCATTCCATCATATTTAAATGTGTATTTGTTAAAAGATGATAACGGTATTCCTTATGCGATGGGCGGTTTTGCACAGGATATTACTGAACGAAAAAAAGCAGAAGCTGCACTGATTGAGAGCGAAAATCGATACAAAGCAGTATCGGAACTTACTTCAGAATTTGCATACGCATTTCGAATTGAGCCAGACGGGAAACTTGTAAACGAATGGGTGACCGGTGCTTTAGCTCGTTCAACAGGATATTCTCGAAGAGAACTGATTCAAATTGGAAGCTGGGAACACTTGATCCATCCCGATGACAATTCGATTCCCTGGCAGCAGCTTGATAAATTAAAAAGTAATCATTCGAGTACGGTTGAATATCGCATGGTAACCAAGGCTGGAAAAACCATCTGGATGAGGGACTATGCAAAACCAATCTGGTCTGATGAAGAGAACAGGGTTATTCGGATAGAGGGAGCAATACAGGATATAACAGAACGAAAACTTGCAGAAGAAGCACTCAGACAGAGCGAAGAAAACCTTCGTACAACGCTCTACTCGATCGGTGATGCAGTAATCTCAACGGACACTGAAGGTAACATTGTCCGTATGAATCCAATAGCTGAAACACTCACAGGTTGGACACTGGACGAATCCAGGGGAAAACCACTGTCCAATATCTTTAAAACC
>JANQEY010000161.1 GCA_028278125.1 bacterium
GCTTAATGATAATATGAACCTGAGAGCTGCATACAGCAAAACTCTGGCACGTCCGACTTTCAGAGAGCTTTCACCATATACATCTTTTGAGTTCGTGAACGGTTATTACTTTGTAGGTAACGAGGATTTAAAACGCACACTTTCTGATAATTTCGATATAAGGTGGGAATGGTTCGAAAGGCCTGGAGAGATTTATGCCGTAAGCCTTTTTTACAAGGATCTTGAAAACCCTATAGAGAAAGTCATTAGAACAATAAACGGTGAGACCGAATTTGACAACGTGGATGAAGCTACGGTTATGGGTGCAGAGTTTGAATTCAGAAAAAAGCTTGATTTCCTCAATACAAGTCTTGAAAGACTAACTATAGGTTCAAATCTGTCTTTCGTGAAATCGCAGGTTGATATTGCCGAAGGTGAACTGGCGATAATAAAAGCGATCAATCCTTATGCCTCCGGTCAGCGTGAACTTCAGGGCCAGTCTCCTTTTATTCTTAACATTGATGCTGAATTCAATAACCTCGAAAGTACCGGTACAATTATTAACCTGGATTACAATGTGATGGGAAAAAGGGTGTCAGAAGTGAGTCTCGGCGGTACTCCGAATGTATATGAGCAGCCGTTTAACCTTATGAATATCAGGATTGCGCAGAACCTGTTTTTTGATATCCCGTTAAAACTTTCTATAAGAAATATCCTGGACCAGAGTGTTAAACACGTCCATGAGTATAAAGGTAATGATTTCGTAGTTAAAGAATACAAGCCAGGGAGGACGATTTCCCTGGGTTTTGAAATTAAATATTAACCTAATAATCATTTATTTAAATTAAGGAGTTGTTGAATGTTCCGGAGACTAATGATACTGCTTTTTTTGCTTGTTCCCTGTGCAGTGTTCGCACAGACAGGAAAGCCGGTCAAGGCTATTACCGATAGCGACATAGGTACAACTAATACCTTCGATTCGGATACGGTATATGTTCTAAGCGGTTTTGTCTTTGTAGAGGACGGCGAAACACTTACCATTGAAGCCGGTACCGTGATCAAAGCAGAAAGCGGTCAGGCAGAGAATGCGAGTGCATTGATCGTTGCCAGAGGCGGTAAGATTTATGCAAATGGTACAGCATCCAATCCAATTATTTTTACAGCTAAAGCTGACAGTATTGAAGTACTTGACGATCTTCCTTTGGACGCATCTCGAGGCCTCTGGGGCGGTGTAATTATCCTGGGTAAGGCCACCTTGAACTCATCTCCAGGTGAATCACCCATAGAAGGTATACCGACGACCGAGACTAGGGCAGTCTACGGCGGTGATGATGACACAGATAATTCCGGGGTATTCAGGTATGTTTCAATCCGTTTCGGTGGAACAGATGTCGGAGCCGGAAAGGAGATCAATGGTCTTACTCTTGGTGGTGTAGGTTCCGGTACAGAAATCTCTCATGTTGAGGTTTTCAATAATAAAGACGACGGTTTCGAGTTCTTCGGCGGTACGGTCAATACAAAATATCTTGTAGCTGCGTTTTGCGGCGATGACGGCTTTGACTATGACGAAGGTTTCCGCGGTAAAGGCCAGTTCTGGTTTAATATCATGAGTGACGAACAGGATGTTGGAAACAGATCGGGTGAGCATGACGGTGGAACTTCACCTGAAGATGGAACACCCTATGCAACTCCGGTTATTTACAATGCAACTTATATTGGTTCAGGTTCTTCAATAACCAACACGGAGAACGACCACGCAATAGTATTCCGTGACAATGCCGGAGGTAAATACTACAACTCAATATTCTATGACCAGGCCGGTGACGGATTCAGCATTGAAGATCTAGCAAGCGGTGAAGACAGCCGGGTAAGACTCGAAGCTGGAGACCTCGATTTTACAAACAATATATTTTATGGTTTCGGTGCAGGTAATACATCATCAGCGATATTTTCCCAATCTTTTGTGGAATCATACGCTACAGCTGATTCAAATGCTAACAGGATTTCCGATCCCTTATTGAGAGGTGTAAGCAGG
>JANQEY010000162.1 GCA_028278125.1 bacterium
GCTCTTGACGCGAATGAAACCGGCTCTGTCAGCCTTAAAGTCCATATTAATGAACTGGCTGAACCGGGCGGATTTATTACCAATAATGCCACGATGGAAGGCAATACTTTCAAAAAATCAACAAGCGTAACTACCAAGGTCCGATGCTGGGCGGGTAAGGTAATTTTTGTCGATGACGATGCCGACCCTAACGACCCCAACGCCAACGGCTTAGGCTGGACGACAGCTTTCAATGATTTGCAGACAGCTATAGATGAAGTTGGAAAGAACGATTGTTATACAACTATCTGGGTCGCTAAAGGTACATATAAACCGGTTGAAGATATAAATGTCACGGACTGGAACCAGTACAGCTTTAACTTGACAGATGGTATCAGCATCATAGGCCATTTTGACCCAAACGACCCCAACGAGAAAGGTTCGCTTGACAGGGATTTATCCAATTCAGCCAACGCCTCAATTCTGCAAGGCAAAATCGGATCCGGTATCAATGACTATGTAAATTACGTTGTTAAAGCAAGTGATTCTGAACAATGCCTGCTCGATGGATTTACAATTAATTATGGGAATACCGGTGTAGATTTGACGTCCGATGCAAATGTCTCTATTGTCAACTGTACCATTAAAAACAGCCAGGGCTGGGGAGGCCTGAATATGGAAGATTCATCTTCGGCTGACATCCACAACTGCGTATTTTTCAACAATTCCGGTTACGACATCAAAAAACCTGGTTCCGGCCTGCTAACTCTGACAGATTGTATATTTGACGGTAATGATAATCCACTTGCTGATATTGGAATTGATGCTGATGCCGGAAATTTAATTTTGACCGGCTGTGATTTCACCGGCCATGATGACTATAGTATTATTTTCGACGGCAACGACCTTACAATTAATGATTGCAATATTAATGAGGCCTGTGACGAAGCTGCTGTCTTTTTGGGTTCATATGCAACCGGTGATGGATATATATATAATTCAACTATAGCGAATTCTTCTGATAGAGGTGTAAAATCGCACAATTCCAACAATCTTACAATCGAAGATTCAACTGTCGAAAATTGTAGTCAATCAGGGATAGACTTTGCCGGTTCAAAAAACCTTGTTATTCGCCGCTGCATTTTAAGGAACAGTGATTACAGTAGTGGTGTTAAGGTATTTGGTGGTTCCGGTGATATAACAATCGAACGCTCTGTTATCTACAACAATAGGTACGGTATCCGTCTTGAGGGAAGAGGCGGAACGAACATAATCAAAAACAACTGGATATACAAAAATACGACCGAAGGGTTATACACTGAAACTTCAACAGCATGTCACGTAAGAAACAACACTTTCTACGGAACCAATAATTATGACAGGGGCGTAAACGGCAGAAACGGAACAAAGCCGATTATTACTAATTGTATTTTCCGGAACCATTACGATGATCTTTATTACTGCTCTGCAACTTATAGCTGCATTGGAGAGGCTTTCGATGCGAATGACCCCAACTTCCTGGGTTCCATCAACTCCGACCCGTGTTTTGTTGATACATCGAGTGACAACTATCACATAACAGACACATCCCCCTGCAAAGACGCAGGAACCGGTACATATTCAAATGAAACTGATATATACGGTGAACCAAGAACAGCAGGAATCGCTACCGATATGGGAGCAGATGAATATTACTGGTCCAGGGCCGATTATAATATTGATGAGATAGTCAACTTTCTTGATTATTCAAAACTTTCAGGCCA
>JANQEY010000209.1 GCA_028278125.1 bacterium
CCCCAGTTCCCAAGCGCAACTGCAACATTTCTCAGCAGTCCACGTCTTTTCAACCGGGCAATCACACTACCCTCGAAAAGTTTGATAAAGTCACGGTCATCAATTGTCATCAAATCCAATAACCCTGGATTTATCCGGTTAACGTCGTACTGGAAAATATTGTCATTGAGCGTTAGCGGTTTGTCACCCTTGTTATAGGGACAGACATCCTGGCAAAGGTCACAACCGAATATCCAGTTACCTATCAGCGGTCGCAGCTCATGAGGTATAGCCCCTTTGTGTTCAATAGTCAGGTAACTGATACATCTTGAAGCATCAAGGATATATGGATTTTTAAGGGCTCCGGTTGGACATTTTTTACAGCACAAACTGCATTCACCACAATCCTCCGAGATTTCTTTACTTTCCCCGGGGGTGACTGTCTTATCGATTAGTATCTCGCCAAGAAAGAATTTTGTACCGTAATGGGGATTAACAAGTAGTGAATTTTTACCGATAAATCCAAGATTGGCGCTGTTTGCCGCCAGTTTTTCCATCACTGGTCCGGTATCGACGTATACACGAAACTCGGTATCCTCAAATAAGATTTTCTCCAGTTTTTCAACAAGGTTGTTCAACATCCTGGTGATAATATGATGATAATCAAGTCCCCAGGCATATTCGGCTATAAGACCATGAGAATGATCATTGTGCTTTTTACCCGGACTCAGAGACTGCCGATAGTTTAAGCCGGTTACCAGGATAGTTTTACACTCTGGCCATAATGTTGTAGGGGATTTCCTGGCCGGTATGTTCCTTTTCATCCAGTTCATTTCACCGGCAAATTCACGTTCTATCCAATTGTCATAATTTGCCGAAAGTGGATGGGGAGATGGTGAGGTTATTCCGGCGAAGTCAAAACCGGTTGATAAAGCAATATCTATGATTTTTTTGGATAGTGACATTTATCTTTGTGATGAATATCTACTAATAATACGTTTGGCTCTTGGCCTGATATTGGTCGAGCTTTTTGCCAGGCTGTTTATTATCCGTACCAGTAATAACCCGCTTGCAAGTCCGGCGATAGCACCCACTACAGCACTGTCTTCGCTTGCAGCACCGAGAAGATTGCCGGTCAGAGCACCGACACCCAACATCAATATTGGTAAGCCGAATACTATCAGCGACGAACTGATCCTGGATGTGGGGGCAACCTCGAGGCTGATTATATCACCCTCTGAAGCATGAATTTCATTGGTTACTTCCACGAGTGGTTTTGATCCGCTGGCGGGATGACAGAAACCACTGGAACCGCAATCTCCACAAGCAGAATTTACTTCGAGTTGTACCTTGGTAGTGGTACCTTCCACCTTGATTACTCGGGCGGTCTCTTCTACATCTGCCGGACCTTTACCAAATGGTGACAATTGGGACATTTATTCTCCTGGAACCTATTATATAAATATAGCAATTCCAGCCTTCATATTGACAGTTGAACCGGATGTGTATAATACTAAGTATAAATTAGGTTGAAAAGGGAATATTTCAAAATGAGGATTACCTAACAAAAGTGAGAGCAGAGGGAATTTAGATTGCGTAGAATCTCGATGCCAGTTAACTTTAAATATATGTAACCACTGGAAAAATCTGATGGATTCGAAGAGAAGAGAATTTCTCCACAGGGTTTTAAAAGGTACCGCTGCCGCAGGTGTGGCAGGTATTACTCTTTCAAATCCCTCGAGTATCCCCCTGATATCGGGAAAACAGGGGGGCGCATTTGCCAACAGCAGGTTAGATATACTTTCAGCTAAAGCAAAAAGAGCTCGTTTCTGGATTTCCACCGAGATGGAAAATATATCTTGTAGTGCCTGCCATGAGACAGGTGAAATAGAAAATGGAGAATCATACTCACACGATAAAACGATCATCCAATGCCAATTATGCGCACAGAACTGTATCATAGATCCGGGTAAAAGAGGAAAATGCCGAGCAAGAATTAACTTCGAGGGAGAATTACGCAGCCTGGTATACGGATATCCTGTTACTGTTCATATCGACCCTATCGAAAAGAAACCGTTTTATCACTTTTTACCTTCAAGTGCCGCTTTTTCGCTGGCAACTGCCGGATGTCCGTTGCACTGTAAATTCTGCCAGAACTGGCAATTGTCACAGCTGAATCCTGAAGACTATAACCCGGGCTATACACTCCCAGAAACAATAGTTGAAGCAGCGATCATGAGAAATGCGCCGGTAATTGCTTATACCTATAATGAACCAACTGTGTTTACAGAATATATGCTGGACATTGCGAATGCAGGTAAAAAAGAGGGTTTAAAAAATGTCCTAATCAGCTGTGGGTTTATGAATCCAGAACCGTTGTCAGAGATGTGTGAAGCACTGGACGCAATCAAAATTGATCTGAAAGGATATAACAACGATTTTTATCAACGTGTCTGCGACGCAGAGCTGCAACCCGTACTAAACAGCATTCGACAGGTGGCAAAAAGCGATACACATCTCGAAATAGTGAATCTTATTGTTCCGTCGTTAAACGATTCAGACGAAATGCTGTATGGTCTTGCGCACTGGATATTTAACGAAGTTGGGCCTGATGTCCCTGTACATTTCACCCGGTTTCACCCGGATTATCAATTACTGAACCTTGCGCCAACACCCATTTCTACCCTTGAAAGGGCAAGGCAAATCGCACTCGATGAGGGTATCAGGTTTCCCTTTGTCGGTAATGTTCCCGGTCATGATGGGAATAATACGTATTGCCCGAAATGTGGAAAAACGCTGGTTTTAAGGTCAGGATTTTTTATTGAAGCAATGAATATCAAAAACGGGAAATGTGTTTATTGCAGTGAAGATGTTGCTGGGGTATGGGATTGACGTTTAATCTGATGTGGTTTCGTATCGGTACTGCTGTTTAATCTTCTTTTTCCTCCTCGTCCTCACTACCGCTTTTGTTCAGGTCAAAGATCTTCCCACCACCGGCATATGGTTTCAGGCTAATATCAGTAATGTCCTGTAACTTCGTGACCAGGTCGTTTACCTGGGCAACAGACTTGGCTATTTTATCCGCATTCTGTTGAAGCGAGTGTTCATTTTTCAGGCTTGATTTTGCCAGGTCAGAAATCAGCATCAAAGCTGCAAGTGGTTGACGGAATTCATGTGCGACAGCTCCGGCCAGCCTTTGTGCGGTTTTTAAGTTTTCACTCTCCCGAAATGTCTCTTCAGCGTGTTTACGCTCGGTAATATTCCTGCCTACAATAACACTTCTCATTTCACCGGATGATGTCCTGTAAGGTTTTCCGGAACATTCGGCATATAACCAGTCTCCATTTTTCCTTTGTATCCTGAATTCCATGTGGAATGCTTCTTTTGATTCAACACCACGTGAATATTCTACGATAATTCTACGGCGGTCTTTTGGATGAAGAAGTTTAAGGAAATTGTGTCCAACAAGTTCTTCCTGTTCATAACCTGTAAATTCAGTTATGTTCGGACTGGTGTACAGGACTCTCCCTTTTTTATCCAACTCACCGATGATTTCCAGCGTATTCTCAGCAAGAGTTCTAAACCTCTCCTCACTTTCACGAATCTGTTCGGTGACCCTAGCTTTTTCCAGGGCAGATGCAATATGGCCTGCGACAAGATTTAACAGCTCAAGATCATGTTCAGCGTACAATGAAGCATTGTTGTAACTTTGAACTACTACTACTCCGATTGTGCCACGTTCTGTCTTAAGAGGTGCCCCAAGCCAAAGAGGATTATCAGTCCCCACAAGTTTAACTTCCCCCCTTGACACCAATTGACTGAATTTTGTGCTGTCAACCAGGATCGCCTGTCCGGTTTTCCGGACGTAATCAGTGAGGCTGTTTTCTAAATGTACAGGCTCATAACTCTCGAGATTATCGTATTCATCCTCGTAATACGGGAAGGAATATAAACCTGTGTCTGTATTGTAAAGTGCCACGTAGAAGTTTGTTGTATCCAGGAGTATTCCCAATTGCTCACGTATCGTTACCAGAAGATCTCTTAGATCATCAGAGGTCGCTGCAGCTTGTGACAGGTTGGCTAATACTTTCTGGACCCTGGCGGATTGGACTCGTTTTGAGATGTCACGAACTGTTGCGACAATATGTGGCTTATCCGACAGGATTACTTTACGCAGGCTGACTTCCGCTTCAAATGGGGTTTGATCGTAACGGCAGTGTAACCATTCAAAATTCTGGTTTTCACCTGCCAGGGCGGCTTGAATCTTCTCCAGGGCTTTATCAATTGATTTCCGTCCGTCAGGCTGATAACTGGGGGAGAACCTGTATGGAGGCTGCCCGATGATTTGGGGTCGTTTACAGCCAAACATCTCCAAAGTTTTCTGATTGCAGTCAATAAAACGATCTTCCGCCATCAGGAAAATCGCGTCGCTGGCAGTTTCGAAAAGAATTCGATGCCGGGCTTCACTATCGGATAATTCTGATTCGTATTTCTTTCGTTCACTTATTTCGTAAAAAAATCCGGCAAAATTAATCAATTCAGATTTATCGTTAACTATCGGATTCCCATATTCTTCTATCCAATGCCATTCACCATCCTTGTTTTTCATTCGGAAGATCAAGTGATAAGGCTCATGATTGGAAATTGCCTCATTCATTCTCTTGAACATTCCGGGAACGTCCTCGGGATGATACAATTTCATGAATGAGATTTCTTCACTATAGAATTCTTCCTTAGTGTAACCTGTAAGCTTCTCAACTGAATCGTTCAAATAGATGACAGAATATTTCTTATCGTTATTTAACAAGTAAACTACTGCCGGCAGGTTGTCCAGGATGGATTTTAATGACTTATCGTAATCTTTTAATTTCAATAGTTTTTCGGCAAGCGAAGAATTCGATTCGTTTAATGCGGAGAGACGATTATTTAACCGGGTTAGTTCTTCACTAAGTTGTTCGTAGTTCATGTCATCCTGTTTCATCAAATATCCACAGAAAAGAATAGAGGGAAATTGGATAATCTGCAAATTTAGTCAGTAAAGTTATGTGAGAAAAGACCCGTGATGTATTTTCTGTGGGAGTGTTGAAATATTCAATATATGATTCAGTAGCTTGAACTAAGCTGCTTATCGCTTATACCTTATGTAACTAATTTTGGGAAACAATCTGATTCTCAGGGGAAAGTATAATGAAATTACATGTCTCCAATATTCTTCTTACCCTTGTACTTCTATCAAGTTGTTCAGCATCAGATGTTCGACCTCCAGCTGTTTCCGGAAAGTTTTATTCCGCAGATGCGGGGAAATTAAAAACGGCGATAAACTTCTTCCTGGAGGATGCCATTACGCCTGAAAACAGCTTTTCGAACAAGGAGTCCTTTGAACCTGTGGCAATAATTGTCCCGCATGCAGGGTATATGTATTCAGGTCAGATTGCTGCCGACGCATATAGGCAAGTTGCTGATCAAAATTTTGAGATAATTGTAATCCTAGGTGTTAACCATACAACACCAGGATTTGATGGTGTTTCTGTTTATGAGAAGGGTGGATTTCAAACACCACTGGGAATAGCAAAAATTGATGAAAAAACCGGGAATGCCTTAACAGTTAGGGACAAACGATTCACTTTTAACAGAAATGTCCATGCGAATGAACATTCCATTGAGGTACAAATCCCGTTTATCCAGGTTGTTTTTCCGGGAGTTCCTGTTCTCCCTGTAATTATTGGTGAACCTGATCCGGAATTGTGTAAAGATTTCGGTGACCGTCTCGCACTGGCAATAAAAGGTAAAAAGGCACTGATAGTAGCCAGTTGTGACCTGTCCCATTATCCAGATTATTTAACCGCAAATGATGTTGATAAAAAAACCCTGGAGTCGATTATATCACTTGATCCTGGTGTTTTCAAAGCATCAGTTCATGAAACAATGGATTTTAACCTCGCCGGTTTATCTACTTGCGCTTGCGGCGAGGCACCCGTTCTAACATTGCTCTACACCCTGGAAAATCTAGGAGTGGAGTGGGCGGAAATTGTCAGTTACGCGAATTCGGGGGATATAGCGGTAGGAGATGAATCCAGGGTTGTGGGATATGGAGCGATTATCTTCGGTAATGGAGAAAAACCTTCCTTCCCGTCACCGTGGCCTTCGATCTTTAAATCTGTTTCCGGTTCAAAACTACCGGACAGGGATAAAAAAGGGTTACTGAAACTGGCACGAGATACCATTGAACGATATCTAAAAACAGAAACACTTCCATTACCGCGTGGATTTGGACATGAAGCAACTGCTCTTCGCGGCGCGTTTGTCACCATTGATCTTAATGGTCGTCTAAGGGGATGTGTCGGGCATATGGCAGAAGATATGCCGCTGGAAAAAGCAGTCTCATCAATGGCATTACAAGCAGCGTTTAATGACCACAGGTTTCAGCCGCTTACAATTTCGGAGTTGAACCAGATTGAGATCGAAATTTCGGCGCTTGTTCCGTCGAGAAAAATAAACAATCTGAACGAGATAAAACTTGGCCGTGATGGAATAATCCTGAATAAATCTGGCAGGTCAGCGGTATTCCTGCCTCAAGTCGCACCGGAACAGGGATGGAGCCTCGTTGAAACACTGGAGCAGTTGTGTTACAAGGCAGGGCTTCCTTCCGGCAGTTGGGAGAAAGGTGCGGAAATCAGGGTATTCCAGGCTGAAGTTTTTGAGGAAAGAGATTTTCACTGATATACCACGGTTATAGCATGGCGAAAAACCTGCTATTGGTTGGTTTTTTATCAATCCTCGCTCAAGTTGTACTGTTGCGGGAATTGAATGTCGCCATGTATGGAATTGAATTGATATATATCCTTGCTCTTGGCTGGTGGCTGCTCTGGACATCAATCGGGGCCTATACAGGCAGTAGATGGCCAGCGCGGATCAGCCCAGATACTGCAGAATTTCCCTTCTTATTCTTTCCTTTGATACTGCTTCCGAGTATCATTTTTGTCAGGGGAAACCACATCCTTTTTGGTGGAGTGCCCGGCGCATTTCTCCCCTTTTTACACCAGGTACTAATTGTAGCCATCTCAATGCTGCCGGTTGGAATTACTGTTGGTTTAATGTTTCAGTGGTTGGCACGGATATATGTTAAAAGCGGTAAAAGATTCACAATAGCATACGCAATAGAGTGTGCCGGTGGAACTATTGGAGGATTAGCATCAACTTTATTCCTGGTACTCAAAATTCAGAACATAACTATAGGTCTTATATGTTGTGTAACCGCACTTACAGCAATTAGAATTAAAACCAGCAAGTCCGGAAAAATTATTGCTGCTGTAATACTCGTTGGGTTAGCCGTAGTGATATTCTTCAACAGTTCTCTGGACATATCTATGACAAGATGGAACCATCCTGATCTTGTTACCAGTTCAGATACTCCATATGGTAGGATAGACATTATAAAAACAGGCGAACAGCTGTCGGTTTATGAGAATAATACTCTTTCATATGAATCGGGAGGAACTGAGGCGGAGGAACTTGTCTATTTATCCCTGGTCCAGCATCCCAATCCAGGCAAAATTCTTGTTCTAGGAGGGGGTTTTGCCGGGATCATAAATGAGCTGTACGAGTATGGATCAGCCCTGGAAAAGGATAAGCGGATCACAATCGATTATGTTGAATTAAACAGGGAACTCCTCAATCTGGTTGATCAGCATCTACCAATTCTCAGCCAGGGAAACAATAGTAACTACGAAGTAAACATTGTCCAGGATGATCCCCGTAAATTCATCCGGGCCGAAAATTTTTCTGATAAATATGATTTAATAATAATGGCACTCCCTGATCCGTACTCAGGTCAAACTAACAGGTACTACACCAGGGAATTTTTCGAATACTGCAGTAATAGAATTGACGATAACGGGATTCTGGTTTTCAGGTTGAAGTCGGCAGAAAACTACTGGACGCCTCCGATCGAAAGGAAGATGAGCAGTATCTATAAAGCGCTTGAACTGGTATTTCCTGATGTAATCGTTCTCCCCGGGGCTTCAAATATTTTTATCTCTTCCAGGAACATATTAGAACATGATCCCCAGGTTTTGGGGGAACGGTTTAATAACCTTAGCGTGGAAACACAACTTGTTACTTCACGTCTGATTGAATATCTCTATACAAATGACAGGTATTACACAATCGAAAGAATACTAGAAACTAGTGGTACCCAGCCGAATTCAGATTTACATCCTGTATGTTATAAAAATGCACTGATAATATGGCTGTCGAAATTTTATCCGAAGCTATCATTTATAAACCATCAAAGTGAGATGGATAATGTCACGAGTGAAAATACCGGACAACTTGATAAAACCAGAATAGTCCCGTTTGTCGTACTTGCTGTAATTTTGATTGTCAATATTATTGTCCGACGTTATAAAAGAATAAAGTATCTTGCGCTTGTAGCCTTCGCCGGTTTTTTCTCGATGGTACTCGAGACAATACTGATTTTAAACTACCAGGTGAGAGAGGGAGTTCTTTTCCAGGACATGGGAATCTTGTTAATGATGTTTATGGCTGGATTGAGTTTCAGCGCCGCTGTTTTTGACCGATTACTGGAAAAGTCGGGTTTGCAAAATTCAATAATCATCGGCATCGGGATTCAGACAATTGCAGTATTATTCCCTCTTCTTGTTATTCTCATTCTCACCGGTGAACAAGGGACTGGATTGATAATTACATCATTATTGATGTTTTTTACCGGGACTATTACTGCTATGATTTTTACCTATTCAGTCAGCAGACATTCACCAGGAGAACGGGCAGCTGAGACGGCTTTATATGCAGCCGACGTTACAGGAGGGTGTGGAGGTGCGGTCGCGGCAGGCCTGGTCCTGGTACCTTTTTATGGACTTGTGGATAGTTCCATTTTCATGGCGGCTATGGCATGTACGTATTTCCTCGTGATCTGATTGATTTGACATTCTCTTAGTGTAATAATTATTCAGTTACTTGCGGTAAAAAACTAAATATATCATATTGTTTGCTAATATTACGCGCATAGAAATGCTCAGGTTATACGGGATTGGAGAAAATCCAGATGTCTAACGATCTAGTGAAATTTCAAGGTCACGTTATCGAGTGTATTACTGTCGATTTCTGGAACACTATCGCCAGTGACAGGGATTTCGTCTCCAGGCTGGAAGAACGTGCGACAGCTGCGCAGAAATGGTTTGCGGATATAGGGCATGATATCGGTATGGATGTCATGAGAAAGCTGTTTGATGATTTCTCCGAAGAGTGGAGTTATCTCTGACGAGAGACACAACGAACAGCAGGTCCCCTTGACCTTGTTGGCCATCTTGTCAGCGAACTGAAAATCAAACTCAAACCCCGTGAAGTCCAGGATCTGAAAGAATGTATTGAAAAAGTAATTCTGGACTTACCGCCTGAACTTGTTGATGGGGCCGTCGAATCAATCCAGAAACTTCATAAAACCTTACCAATCGCGTTAATTTGTGACACGGGTGTCAGTGGTCCGGATATGGTTGATGAACTGTTACGAAGATGGAATTTATTTAACCATATAGATGATCGTATCTATTCCCTCCAGGTAGGTGTATCAAAACCTAACGCGGTCATATTCAAAGCAGCTCTCAATGCGCTTGGTGATATTCAGCCAAATAGAGCCCTTCACATCGGTGACCTTGAAGAGACTGATGTTAAAGGCGCAAAAGATTCTGGAATGTTTGCCGTGCGTTTTGACTGGAAAAAATGCAAGGAAGAACACAATAAAAAATCAAAAGCAGACTTGGTTGTAGAGAGCTGGGAGGAATTTACATCCTCTCTTTCAGAATAGTATAAAGCTAATAGTATTTCTTACTTCACGTAAAATATCTTCTTTATCTCCGAACGCCCATCTTTTGAAACGGCACGTATAAAATAAATCCCGGCAGCATTATATGTCGCGTTCCAGATTAACCGGTGATACCCTGCTTCATAAGATCTGTCTGCCAGTTTTGCGACTTGTCTTCCCAACAGATCATATATTTCAACCTTCAGCTTACCTGAAACCGGAACACCGATAACCATCTCTATCGCCGTGTTAAATGGGTTGGGATAAGCAGCTACCACAGAGAACTTTTCAGGTACACCGGATGGCAACCAGCTCAGCTCATCTTCGGGGTTTTCCAGCCAGAAATTATACGTCTCTCTACACCAAGTAGTGTCTCCACCCGATACAGCTGTCACAAACCAGTTAACCTCAAGAGGATCATGCCATGAAACAATACCTGCGGAATCAGCTATATTGATCCAGAAATTTGTCCCGGTCAAATTTTCCAGCTCAATAGTTACCGAGGTGCTATCGGTTAGATGGATTATAAATTCGGTAGCATAAATTACCAGGTTGTCTTCGGGATCAGGATCAATTGATCTCTCCCATTGGAAGTTAATTTCATTGGGTACTGACCAGGCTACCTGTGAACTGTCTTCGGGCTCCAGCAGGTTAAACGTTGAAGGTGGCTCAGGTATTGAAACTGAAAAGAGCCTGGATTCCTCTGAGATAGTTTCACGCAGGAATGTATCTAATGCTTTTACCCGCCACCAGTATGATTGATCGTCATCAAAATCTGGAATTTCAACGATAGTATCTGAGCCCGTGGATATAAGCAACGGATCAGAGAATCCCGAGGTATGCGATATCTCGACAAAGTATTCAATAGAATCTTCGGTCACTTCATCATGAGCCGGTTTCCAACTGAAATCTATATTCGATGTATTAATAATATCGCCGAAATCCGGATGGATAAGGGAAAACGCTTCCGGAGCGTTATAAATATATCGTTCGAAAAACCAGCCATCTTCAGGATCTGCGAAAGTTCCGGCAGTATTGGAATCTACAGCTTTTACCTTCCAGTAAATGGTTTCGTTGTTCCCCTCACTGTCAAGCTCATTAGTTGATTCTTCACGATCGTCATTTCCCGCGAACGATAATTTAGCTGATAGACCATTATTGTTTTTCCGGGTTCTATTTCCTGATCGCTGGAGAATGCTGGTGGTATCCCAGACGTAAAAAGTGTCAGGTATCCCTGTAATAGAATCCAACTCTGAAAAATCCGGTTCATTTGACCAGTAGATAGTGTAGCTGAGAACACTGTCGACCGGGTCAGGATCATATGATCTGTACCACGCCAATTCCGGGGCAACACCAATTACAAGGTCGCCCTCAACAGGGAATGCAAGCTCGAATTGAGACGGTGCTTCCGGCACACCTATACTGAATGTAGATATACCATCAGCCCAGGTGCCCTCACTGTTCGTGTCACGCGCATGGATCGTCCAGTAATAGGTGCTGTCGTCAACAGCTCCAAAAGTAAACGAAGTGTCCGTAATTCCAGTGGCGTATGGATTACCCGGATCTTCATCGAATGGCATCAGGCTTATATATAAATCATATGTGATCTCGTCACCGGGATCAGGATCTACAGTCGACTCCCATTCGAGAACCACCTCAGAATTTTGAATCACATCGTAATTTTGCGGTGACAATAACCCAAAGGATTCAGGAGTTTGCGGAATGCTAATCCCGAATGAATAGCTGTTGTTGTCAATTGGATTCTGATTTGACGGTCTGCCAAAAGTCAGTCCGTCCACTGCCCGGACATACCAGTATACAATAACGTCGTCAGGCAATTCATCGAGCTCTTTGGCAGATTTATTCCGCTCCAGAATTGAACCGTTTATTGCCTGTTTGGAAGATTTAATGAGCTGTTCGCCTTTATCCCTATTTTTACCTAATAATACATCTTCAGTTAAGGTGTAGAATGTATCAGCTATGGAAACAACGGAATCTGGATCTGTAAAACCGGGATCGTTAATCGACCAGATCAGGTTATAGGTAATAGGAACTCCTTCGTTCAGGTCGATTGACGAATACCAGGCGAATGTAGGGGTAGAGGTTTCCACTAATGATTCGTCTGTGGGTAAACTGAGGTCAAATGTAGTCGGTAGCTCATATATCTCGGTACTGAAATCCCAGGTTTGAACTGACCATGTACCGGGGGTATTCGTGTCGGTGGCACGAATCCTCCAGGTGTAAGTGGTATCATCAAAGGGGAATTCATAATTAAAAAATGTTGTATCTATGTCCTGTCCGGCAATCCAGGGTTCGGTATCCGGCATTGACACTACTACAGTGTAGGTAATCGGATCACCGGGATCAGGATCTTCAGATTCTTCCCATTCCAGATGTACGGTTGGAGTGTGAATTAACGCGTTATTTTCAGGAGAATACAGCCGAAATATGCCCGGCGGCTCAGGGAAATAGGTCTGGAAATTGAGTGTATCCAGTGCCCAGGTCTGCGCCCCGGTTTCATCTTCTGCCAGGATAGTCCATGACCAGTCCTGGTCATCATTCCAGAGATTGACTGTATGTATTGTATCAGTCAAGCCAAGAGCGATACCCTGGAATACACCGTCACCTTCCCTTAAATACAGGTCATAGGTTACCTCTTCACCAGGATCGGGATCAACAGGTGATTCCCATACCAGGGTAATTTGAGGATCCGGTTCCTGGGAACCATTCGGTGGGAAGAGTAAATGGAATGATCCCGGGGGCTCAGGATAGTACACGCTGAAGACCCAATCAGGCTCAGGTCCGGCTATTGTAATTTCTCCAAAGCTGTCAATGGCGAATAAACGCCAGTATATATCGACATCGTCCGGTAACAATTCGTCCAATTCGTCTTTATTCCAGTTCTGATTTTCAAATGCCTGGAAAACCAGTTCTTCCTCAAAAGTGTAGAATGTATCGGCAATTCCTTCGATTAATGTGGAGTTTGTGAAGTCATCTGAGAGCGACCACTCGAGTGAATAAGTGATCTCGTCCCCTGGATCGACATCTTCTGCCGTCTGCCAGGTTAGAGTAGGCCCCAGTGTATCGACAACAGCGCCATTTTCCGGGCTCAGTTTGCTGAAATCTTCAGGAGGATCAGGAATAAAAACGCTGAACCAACGGGACTCATCGGACTCGACACTGTCATCGAGAACAGCGTCAAGTGCAAATACCCTCCACCATACCAAAGCCCCATCAGTCATAAATGGTGCCGAGATGACAGGATTGAGTACATCTTCGTCATATGGACCGTAAACATGTTCTATATTAAATGCCGGATCTTCACCAAGGTGAATCGTATACTGAACTTCCTGCCCTTCATCTGGATCACCATTATGTTCCCAGTCGAATGCCATACTCCCGTCAAAACTTGTGTCACCATTTGCGGGGGAGATCAGGTTGAAACTATTCGGAAGAAGCTCATCTGTGACAGTAAAATGCCAGACAGAATCGGGACCAGACCAGGTTCCGTCAGTATTCTGATCTACCGCCAACACATGCCAGTAAATGGTTGTGTTTTCCTCAATCACTCCTCCCGGGAATGTGACCTCGGCTTCATTAAGGCCTGTAACGTAGGCTACATCACTGAAATCGGGATCAGTAGCCCACTCGACCGTATAGGTGATAAAATCACCGGGATCAGGATCAGTGGTTTCCTCCCAGGTAAGCGTGGGGGTATAATCGTCAGTCAATGTTCCATTCAGCGGTGTAAGCAGATTAAAAGAAGCAGGAGATTCAGGTACATAAGTCCTGAATCCGTTTATAGTGTTTGATTGTGTACTATCGTCGAGTTCAGCATCGTACGCAAATACTCGCCACCAGTATTGACGGTCATCCTCGAGCCAGGGTTCTATAATGGTGGGAAATACTCCTTCACCATAAGGACCGTAAACATGATTCAGGAAAAATATGGGATCTTCTGATATATGGACATTGTACTGCACTTCCTGTCCAAAATCTGGATCGCCGTTATTCTCCCAGGTGAATGTTATTTCGATAGTCTCACTGGTGTCGTCATCACCGGGAAATATTAGATCAAACGGATCAGGCATATTGGGAATATGGACAAAGAATGACCATGATTCTGTTGACCAGGTCTCAGCCAGTGTTTCATCAACAGCCCTGATTTTCCACCAGTACCAGGTTTCGTCAGTCAACCAGGCTTCGTTCAATACAGGGAATTCCCCTTCGTTGTATGGGCCAATTACTGTTTCATCTATGAATCCCGCGGTTTCTGACAAATGGATATAGTATAAAACATCCTGATCGGGATCCGGATCGCCATTATTTTCCCATTCCAGGGCAACTGTTCCATCGACTTCCGATAAAGAACCGTCAGGAGGCGATATTAAACTGAAAGGACTTGGAGGTTGTTCATACTCTACATCAAATGACCAGTACGGATCAGGACCAGACCATGTACCGGCTGTGTTCAGGTCTACAGCATGAACACGCCAGTAAACAGTCGAATTATCCGGTAGCAATGGAATGATATAGAAGTTATCCGTCAAGCCGGCAATAATTGTAGCATCTGTGAAATCTTCATCTAATGCCCATTCAACTGTGTAAGTCAAAACATCTCCGGGATCAGGATCGGTTGTTGATTCCCAGGATAGCGTTGGATTCAGAACTATTACCGTCTCACCGTTAACGGGGTTCAGTAAATCAAAATCAAGAGGTGGCTCAGGCTCATATACACTGAATGACAATGTGTCGTTTGCCCAGGTTCCCGGTGAATTAAGGTCTGCAGCTCTGATTGACCAGTAGTACGATTCATCATCAATAGCGGCGAATGTATAATTCGATAGCAACAATCCAATGGCTACTGGTGCACCCAGGTCATCCTGATCAGTTGATACATGAACTTCGTATGTTACTTCATCATCAGGATCAGGATCAGTTGTTGGTTCCCAAAGTAAAATAACATCAGTACTTGGTGAGATATATCCGTCTTCAGGAGAAAACAGGTCAAATGGATCTGGGGCTGTTGGAGTATCAACCGTAAAACTCCATGTTTCAATTGACCATGATTCCAGGAGATCAAGGTCAACTGCACGGATTCGCCAATAATATATGGTGTCAGCGGGAGCAGTAAATGTATAGGTGGTATCATAAATATCTGTCTCTACCGGCAAGCCAAAATCGAACGGATCGGTAGATACGAAAACTTCGTAAAATAAAATATCGCCAGGATCCGGATCAGTCGCAGCATTCCAGGTCAGTTCAATATCCTGTACTGTCGAGAGGTATCCATCAGCCGGGGATACAAGGTTGAATGGATCAGGATCCTGGGGAAGTGCTATGGCAAAATCCCATTTTGCAGATAACCTTCCGCCTGTGTTCGTGTCAACCGCATGAATCCGCCAATGATAAACCGTGTTATCCATACCTGTATAGAGATATGTCGTATCAGTCAATCCCGATGCTATTGGAGGACCGAGGTCATCAGGATTTGTTGATACGTAAACATCGTAATAGATGGAGTCGCCAGGATCAGGATCTGAGGTTGATCGCCACACCAGTGATATTTCTGTGTCGTTAGTTCCCCAGCCATCCGGAGGTGCAACAAGATCGAATGCATAGGGTAAATCAGCGTAGTAGATTGAAATACTCCACAACTCGGTTGACCAGACAGTTAGTAAGTCTGAGTCGACTGCACGCACTCTCCACCAGTATTCAGTGTCATCTTCGCCATCAAAGATATAGAAGGTGTTTGTTAAACCGGTCGCCACCGGTGGACCTAAATCGAGAGGATTTTCCGATATATATATTTCGTATGTTAAATCTTCAGTGATATCCGGATCGATCGGCTCTTCCCAGATAAAAGTTATCGTAGTATCTGCGGATACCGTACCGCTGTCAGGCAGCAACAGGCTGAACTGGCCAGGGGCCTGGGGAATGTCTACTATAAAACTCCACTGATCAGTAGCCCATACACCCGGTGAATTTGAATCAATTGCCTTAATTCGCCAGTAGTAAACAGTATTATCTACACCTGTAAAATCATACCAGGTCAGGTTCAATCCGCTTGCAACCGGTAATCCCAGGTCACCCTGATCGGTTGAAACGTAAACCTCATACGTGACATTGTCGCCCGGATCGGGATCGATGCTCGCTTCCCAGCTTAATGAAACCAGGCCATTGTCAAGTTCTGTACCGTCAGCCGGTAATAACATGCTAAACGGAGATGGGGGCTCAGGAACAGCTATGGAAAAGCTCCATAAATCATCGGACCATGTGGAAAATCCGAATGAATCATTTGCCAGGATTCGCCACCAGTATTGTGTGTCATCTGTTCCGATGAATGTGTAATTGGTAACTGCCAGACCGGTCGCGACAGGAATTCCCAGGTCGATGGGGCTGGTTGAGACATACACGTCGTACGTTACAAAATCACCCGGATCAGGATCTGTGGCGATTGACCAGTCAAGATTAACGCTCGTTATGTCTGAGATAAATCCATCAACAGGATCAAGTAAATTAAACGCATCCGGTGGCTGGAATTCAGCTGTACTAAAGCTCCATGTTTCATTCGCCCAGGTACCTGGAGTGTTTGTGTCAATGGCTTTTATCGACCAGAAATACTCCGTGTCTGAATTTCCGGAAAACTCGTAGGTTGTTACAGTCAATCCGGTAGCAACAGGAAGACCGAGGTCGAGAGAATCTTCAGAAACATATACTTCGTAGGTAACAATATCGCCGGGATCAGGATCGGTGGTTGCATTCCATTGCAGAGTTGCGCTGTAAGTAGGTGACACAAAATTATCAAGTGGTGACATGAGACTGAAAGCATCAGGTGGCTCGAAAATGTCTGTGTCGAACGACCAGCCATTAACTGGTGAGGCAAAGGTTGACTGGTTAAAAGAGTTTTTTGCTCTTACACGCCAGAAATATGTCTCATCGTCAATGAAACCTGATCCCAGGATACTGTCAAAAAATTGAAATGTATCAGTTGTAGTAAAATTTGTGTAAGATGTAAACAGCGGATCATCGGAAACCTGGAGCTCATAATAGTAAGTATTGGTAGAGAACCAGACAGCAAGACCGTCATCCAGGTAATCAGAATCAAATACCACCTCGATACCGTCATTTTCAGCCGGGTTTTCAATCCCAGCCGTGCATGAGTTTAAAGTTCCGCTCAAACTGCTGTACTGAAATAAAATCGATCCGTTAGCCTCAAGAATTACCTGGAACGTCAGTGATGATAATGGATCGGCGAATCTCTGTACATCCTGCCACTGAACAATGAACCTGTCAACGAAAGATTCATAATAAATGTCACCCTGGATATCCGGCCTGAGGGCATCCCAGAAAGGTGCTATCATGGCAGAAGGGCCGTCACCGTTCGGAATTCCTGAGTTGCTGAAATCTCCGGATGCAGTTCCAAAATGGAGGTTACCATTACTGCTGATATTTACCTGGTTATAAAAATTCCCGTAATAATTAAAAGAGAAAGGCAATAAGACTTCTTCCGTACTGTTCGCGACAAGGGATGTCGTGGAAAGGATTCCTGTTCCGGAAATATCAATCCAATTGAAACGCGGACCACCCGGTTGATTATTCGTGATCCAGTCGTAGCCAAATGCATCGCCGCCAAGTAACTGCAATCCGTTGTCAATATTCTGATCATAAGAGGAGTTCCAGCTAAATACTAAGCTGTCAATATTGACATCTGTATTATCCAAGGGTTCATTGAGGTTAAAAGCATCGGGAGCGACAGGATTAAAAACATGGAGCCGCCAAGTTTCGTCAGACCAGGTTCCACCTGTTAACTGGTCCTGGGCACGTACTTTCCACCAGTATGTTTCGTTATGTGAAAGGGCAGTCAGGTTTACACTCGTGCCCGCTGACGAAACTGAGTCCAGGTTCAAGGTAAATAGCTCATCCGTTGCCCACCAGGTCCAGTATTCGTCAACCTGGTTTTCCGGATCGGCAACAGTAGATATTTGCCAGGTTAGGGTGGTGTCGCCTCCAGTACATAAATCCCGGTCGGGTGGTGTTAGCAATGCGAAATTAGAGGGGGGAGGATATAGATCGATTGCCAGCAGGTCTGCCAGGTATATATTGTTGAAGGCTATCTCGAGCCCGGTTGTCTCATCAATATCTTCAATACCGACTGTACAGGAATTAATGGTTACGCCAAGTGAATTATACTGGAACCGGATTGTCCCGTCAGGGTAAAGTATTGCCTGGAATGTATATAATTGGCCCGGCTCAAAAAATCTTTCAACGGATTCCCACTGAACGATAAAACGGTTCACATCACCATCATAATATATTTCACCGGCAGCAGCCGGGTTGAAATCATCCCAGAATGGGGCAATTATTCCCGCTGGGCCTGCTGCGTCCGGTAATGAAGTATTGTTCTCGTCAGCCTCGGGGATCCCGAAATAGATCAAGCCGTTTGTACTGATATTTACTTCATTGAACAAATTACCATAAAAAAGGAAATCAAAAGGGAGAGTTACCAGCTCAGTATTATCGTTGTCGTTTGATATACCAAGCATCGTCCCTGTGAAAGAAATATCTTCCCAGTTATAAACTGGACCGCCGGGTTCGTTCGAATCTCGCCATACATATCCGAATCCGTCCGGTCCCCCTTCATCGTCCAGTTCATGTGTATTCTGAGGATAAACGATCTGGTTTTTGGCAGAGGATCGCGGGGAGACATCTGCTCCATCCACATTTTTTATCGTGAACAAGAGAAGCAATAAGATTGTCAGGTAAAATAATTTTCCCGGTTTATTCATTCGATCATCCCGAAGGAAATGACGATGTCATTGATATTATTTTATCTAGCGCGATTAAAGGTGAGTCCCGGGCAGAGTGAACCCTCTACTCTCTTTATAATAATATCGGCTCCTAATTGCAAGATATTTTATCGATGGAGCCAGAGTTCATGGTATAATTTTGATCTGTATGTTTTATATAAACCTGGTGAAAATGTATGATCATAGATCATGATGGTCGATGAGTTTTAATCCTACCTTAAGCGTTTGCGAAAAAACTGCTATTAATGTATACTTGTGCATCCACAAAAAACTTAAAAGATACTGTTTTAATACTAGAAAGATTTTAATTTTCAGTAAGGATTCAAATAAAAGATAATAAACTACATAACGCAAAGCTGAATTCAGGGAGAACCATTCTATGCGCTTAGTAGTAATTACCCTACTTATAGTCTTTATGGCGGGAAGCCTTATAGCTGGCGAGACTGATGAAACAAACCTGCTGCCAAAAGGATTGCAGGGTATCAAAATTAACGGTCTCTATTACCTGTCTTACAAAGCGGGTGAGATGAATGAGTCTGAATTTTCAGAGTTTTTTGTCAACCGGGCATATTTGACTGTTAAAAAGAAGATTACACCGTTTTTATCCTCACGTATTACCCTGGACACGAGTCAGGATGAAGAGGGTGATGGTCTGGGAGATATGGAAGTCCGAATTAAATATGTATACGCGCATTTCCATCTGAATGATATCGCCTTTGTAACTAAACCCAATATAGAATTTGGTATAGTTCATGGTCCCTGGCTCGATTTTGAGGAACACATCAATTATTACCGGATGCGGGAAAAGATGTTTATCGAAAGATCTGGGGTTTTAAACTCAGCCGACTTCGGGATTACATTTGCAGGTTTACTGGGAGGTGAGCTTGACAAAAATTACCAGAAGAAAGTGAACAAAAAATATCCCGGACGTTACGGTAGCTTCGCGTTTGGTATTTATAATGGCGGGGGATATCACTCCACAGAAACGAACACTAACAAAGTTGTAGAAGGAAGATTAACTCTTCGTCCATTGCCAGAAATTATACCCGGTCTGCAATTATCGGGATTCACTGTTTATGGCGAAGGAAACAAGTTGTATGAAGATGAATCGCCCGATTGGAACCTGATCCTCGGAATGCTTTCATACGAACATCAATACATGACTTTAATTGCACAATATGTGGATGGTTCCGGTAACCAGAAAGGAAAATGGATCGATGCCGACAGTGCGGCTGTAGATTACCAGGGAATGTCATTATTTGGTGAATTGAAGCTTGGAAAACACTGGCGTCCTATTGGTGGATTCGATTCTTTCGATCCGGACGTAGACACAGATGATGATGAGTACATCAGGTATTATGTCGGTTTAGGATACGATTTCGGGCATAAGAACATTCTTCTCTTCGATTACGATGTTAAAGATTATGCCGGTGAAAAAGAAAATGACCATTGGTACCAGTTAACCATGCAGATTCATTTTTAGTAGATCTTCTTCTAAATGTTACTACCTAAATATACCGGGAATATAATTCCCGGTTTTTTTCTGCTTAATTAGTCGCACCCTCTCAGAGCAACGGTAGCTGAAATTCGCTTACTTATTTGATTTGAGTTGCATTTAGGGCCTGATAGTATGATGTTTGAACACTTTGTCTCTTATTCGTCTTTTAGATTGAACTTTTCCCGGGTTGGAAATTCAGATAACCCAGCAGGGGGATATAAATGATAGAACTTTCGATAGCAGAAGCCTGGAACGCCATCCCGGGATTTGAAAAAATATTCTGGTATGTCGCCCTGCCGTTTACATTTTTTGGTTTCCTGACAGTCATTTCGGCATTATTTGGTTTAGGTAGTGGGGGTGCTGACGCTGACCTGGATATTGACATCATCGATGCTCCTGATATGGATACCGATGTAGATATATCTGCAGCAGAAGCAATCGAAGGCACCAGCATGTTCGCCTATTTCAGCGTCAAAAACATGATCATGTTTTTTGCAGTATTTGGCTGGATAGGAATTGTCTGCGCGCGAGCAGGATTCCCGAAATTCTGGACAGCCCTGGTGGCGGTTCTCGCCGGAATCATCGCTGCTACAATATTCGCGCTGATCTTCCGCTTGCTTTATAAACTTGGGGAGAGCGGGACAATTACTTCATATGCCAGTACCGTTGGGACAGTTGGGAAAGTATACCTGCCAATTCCCGCTGAACGGGGTGGAACAGGTAAAGTACAGATAATAGTCCACAGTTCACTGAGGGAAATTGATGCCATCACAGACGGTGATGAGTTGCCAACCGGGGTGCAGGTAAAAGTGACAAAACTTCTTGGAAAATCAACGCTTATTGTTGAAAAGGTATAATTAGAAGCATCTTTATTTTCAGGGGATTACAATGACTGGTTTATCCGCGTTAGTAATTATTTCAATCCTGGCGTTTGGCCTGATAATCGCCACACTTACAAGAATTAAACGGTGCCCCAGTGATAATATCCTGGTGGTTTACGGTAAGGTGGGAACGGGTGTAGATGGTGAACGCAGGTCTGCGAGATGTATCCACGGTGGTACAGCTTTTATCTGGCCGTTAATACAAGCATATCATTTCCTCAATCTCAGCCCGATGCAGATTACAATCGGACTACGATCGGCATTGAGTAAGCAGAATATCCGTGTTGATGTACCTTCCGTTTTTACCGTTGGTATCTCAACTGACCTGGGGGTGATGACCAATGCCGCGGAACGTCTGCTGGGTCTCAAACACGTTGAAGTAGAAGCTCTTGCGGAGGAAATCATTCTTGGCCAG
>JANQEY010000211.1 GCA_028278125.1 bacterium
GATATATATAGTACCCTCTTCCACAATTTCCCAGATAACATTCTTATGGTAAAATTTGTAAACATCTTCTCGATATTTGAAATTATGTATTTCCTGCCATTTGAATCTATTGATAACCTTATCCATCATCCTCCTGCTGTCGAGGATGGCAGCGGCAAGTTTAAATTCTGATCCAAGAGCACCTACACCGCCAAGAAGTCCCATGCCCAGGTCCGGTACTAGCCCGGCAAGTCCCATAGTTTCCGCAGGGGGTGGAAGAAGACGCGCGTCACTGAAAAACCAGGTATCGATCAGCAACGAGTACGTTACTGCCGAGACTGCCATAATTAACATAAATATGATCACCAGTTTCTTCCATTTTAGTACTATCGAAAGGTGATCCCAGATTGTGGCTTTTTTCTTCCAAATTGTGTGATCCTGCATTCTAAAATCTCCCTTACCTGTCCCGTAAAGCCCATTGCCTGTCGAAGGGCATATTCCAGGCTATCCCGGCCGACAAGTAGAGTTCAGATGTGTCTTCTTCAATATATATTGTATTACCGATTCCAAGGTTAAACGCTATTCCTTCCAGCAGTTCCCAATCCATCCAGGCTAAACCAAACATCCTGTCGGTTCTTGCCCCATCCAGGAAGGGTGCCTCATCAGGATCAGTCTCGGAATGAGGAATATTAATATTTCCTCCGACATTTCCATCGGTTATGCTGTTGTCACCGTGCCGAAGGTAATAACCCTCTATCCCGCACCTGAATGATGACGATAACCATGAGTTTATCCAAAATGCAGTCCTGTCGGAATTTGGTTTCAATTGCACACCAAGTGGCGCATTCCAGTGTTTATAAGTGTTAATCGGGTAAAAATGTGTATAAACAAACGGCTCCAGCCTGGTATACTCCGTTCCGATATCAATAGGGATATTCCCCGCTGTTCCAGAATACTGCAAACCGCCAAGAATCGCTGTTTTATTACCCCAGTAGTCCGTTCCGAATTCACCAAAACGGAAATCATCCAGCATCAGCTCACCCCATATGGATACTCCATCCAGGGGATGCGCCTTAAAATCTATACCCAGGCTGGCATTATCCTGGTCACCGTTTTCGTGTTCTTCAGTAAAATAGACTGTTACCGGGTTGAGATATGAAAAATCCAGCGTTCTTTCACCGTAAACAACAACTTCGGACAATCCTAACTGCAACCGTGGAATAATATCCACCTCCAGGCGATGGGCGGCAAGATATTTCGAATTACGGACTGTGCGCAACATTCCTGCATCGGTTGTGTAGAGCGTATCATGAATTTCCGGCCATTGTGACAATAAACCGGTGACTGAAGTGAAACGCACGGTTTTACCTAAATCAACATCCAATCGTGCCTGGCTGAATGACGGTCCTTCCCCGGACAACATCAGGTTGCTTCTTTTGCCAGGTCCCCATCTGATCCTGTCCCGTCCGAACAGGAATGAAATGGGACCATGATGAAGTAAAATTCCTCCGATGAGATCTTCATAAGCGATATTATCTTCAGCATTTGTGTTCACATATCCGATACGATCATCGAAAATTTTGCTGCGATTTTCATAGGGATAAGGATCATTTCCCCATTCAACAACATCACGCCAGTGCAGGCAGGCTGTTAACCAGGGCAGGGGGGATGTTTCCAGGATAAATCCCCATCTCCTGCGAAAGGCGTCATGATCGCCTTCAATTTCGTAATTGTCAGTTCCATCACCTAAACGGTTCAGTTTGCTGTAACGATTATACTGGACAACATAAGTGGGATCAAACGTCAACCAGCCGTTCTCATTAAAATCCAACCTGTAAAATGTACCATCATCCCGCCATGTTTTTTCCGGAAGTATCCAACCAAGATATTTGCGACTGAATTTCCGACCGCGATTCTGATATCCTGGTAGTTCGTCAAACCAATTCTTGTTGACCAGGCTGGTTATTTCAGTCCGATACTCTTCTATTTGACGATGTAATTCAGCTTTTAGTGATCGCGGGATTATATCTCCGGATCTATCAAATTCTTCCAGTTCTACAAGAAGTTTCGCGATTTCTATTCGCGAATAAGGACGGAATTCTGGCAGTGAACGGTGGAAATACCCTCGTGATTCTGCCTTATCCAGGAGATCATAGACACGATCGCCGAGAGGAATATTCTGACCCCAGCAGGTTGCTGTGACAAGTAAAAGTACAATAACGAGAAGGCTGTTACGGATCATCGTCTGTTCTCATCCAAGACGTTTGCCATATTGCCGTTGATAGTATTCCCTGTAGGCACCGGAACGAACATTCTGTGCCCATTCGGGATTATCCCTGTACCAATTTATCGTAAGCGGTAATGCCTCCTCGAAAGTGTGGGACGGTTTCCATCCGAGTTCATGTTCGATCTTGGACGCGTCAATGGCATACCTGCGATCATGCCCGGGACGGTCGGTGACAAACTTGATCAGATCCTCGGATGCGCCTGTATGTTGAAGGATTAGTTTAACAATTTCTATATTCGGCCACTCGTTATGTCCACCAATATTATATACTTCACCCGTTTTACCATGTTCCATAACCGAGAGCAGGGCAGAGCAGTGATCCTCAACGTACAGCCAGTCACGGACATTCATGCCGTCGCCATAAACGGGTAAGGGTTTCTCTTCCCATGCGTTATAGAGCATCAACGGGATTAATTTCTCGGGGAACTGGTATGGGCCGTAGTTATTGCTGCAACGGGTGATAACAACATCGAGTTTGTGAGTGTGGAATGCCGCCCTGACCAGCATATCCGATCCTGCTTTTGACGCTGAATAAGGGCTGTTTGGCGCTAAAGGTGTTTCTTCTATGAAATAACCTTCAGCACCCAAAGAACCATAAACTTCGTCGGTGGAAACATGGACAAAACGTGCTTCCGGTGAATGTTTACGCATTGCATCCAGCAGAACCTGTGTTCCGGTAACATTTGTTCTTACGAACACGAGTGGATCTAAAACTGAACGGTCAACATGCGATTCCGCAGCGAGATGTAAAATTGCATCCGGGCTGAATTCCTGGAATATCTCATCAATTCTGTTCTCATCTGAAATATCAGCGTGGGAAAAGCTGTAGTTGGGATTATTTTCGCAACCCGTCAGGTTTTCCAGGTTCCCGGCATAGGTCAGGGCGTCAATATTGAGGATTTTATAATCTGGACGTTCCTGAAGAAGGAAATGAACCAGGTTGGATCCTATAAATCCCGCACCACCGGTAATTAAAACTCGCATTTCTCACCGTTTATCTTATCGACGTTTAAAACTAAATAATATACCACTTAGCGGGAGTCTAGCCAAGTAAATAAAATTACGTAGAACGATACCCGAATTCATGATGGGTGGCCCTGTCCCGCACCTGCGGGATGACAGGGTCTATTTCGAAACGCAGTGTAGCTCTGTGGGTGTGGTTTCCCACCAACAAAGCAATCTCTTTCGAATATAGCGAGGGCGGATAGTAAGTCAATCTTGTTTAATTCCGGGATATGGTGATCGCGATAAAGGCTGACATGTCCTGGGCAACCTGGCAAATAGAGATTCATTTTCAATATTTATTTGATCTTATCATAATCCGAGATTATAATTCATTTTAGGATATTGAGTTTGCAACTAATAATTAAGTTGTTAACTAAATTCATTTACCAGGGTTATACATGGACCGGCGAGATCACTGGGAAAAGATATACCATAAAAACAAACCTGATAAACTCGGATGGTTTAAACCTCACCTCGATACATCCCTGGAATGGATAAAAAGCCTCCAATTGAACAAAGGTGAAAATATAATTGATGTTGGAAGTGGTGCATCGACGCTGGTTGACGATTTGCTGGACGATCAATACAGTTCAATTTCTGTAGTTGATATATCAGAGAAAGCTTTATCGTTGTGCAGGGAAAGACTGGGTGAAAAGGCTGCATCGGTTTCCTGGATTAACCAGGATATTACCTCAGTCCAGCTACCGGTGGATCATTTTGATTTATGGCACGACAGGGCTGTGTTTCACTTTTTAATATCTACAAAAGGAAAGATCGAGTACATAAAGAATCTATTAGCAGCGTTAAAACCCGGTGGTCACCTCATCCTGGCTGTGTTTGCCCCTGAAGCTCCCGCAAAATGCAGTGGATTACCTGTGGAACGATACAGTATTGACAAACTGGTAAAAACGCTTGGTGATGAGTTAGAACTGAAACGGTATGAAAAGTATCTTCATATTACTCCCGGTGGAGTCGAACAAATGTACCTCTACAGCCATTTTCGTCGATTAGCCTGATATCCGGATTCAAATGAGTACAAACAAATAAACCATGTTAGCCAAGCTAACATGGGCTTATAGGCGTCGTTTGAAGGTTATAGTTACTTGATATGAACTACAGGCACAACAAAATTGCTGTTTACGTCTTTAATTACCAGGTAATAAACACCAGATGTCTGGTTTATATCTGGCTGGAATGAATACACAGATGAATGTTTTTGACTCTGATTGTTTTGCCAGACCAGTTGCCCCAAAAGGTTGTAAAGGGAAAATGTACGAGTTCCGGGTGATGAAAATCTAACCATGAACCTGTCATTCCAGGGATTCGGATAAATATCAGGAAGCGCAAAGTCAGTGATAACAGGTGTAGTATTTATAACATCAGTGAACGAAACACCAAGTTCACCGTCGGGAGAGATTGATTTTGCGTATATATAACTGCCTCCTGAATATAATACCAAAAGATTATCATCTGAATCGGTATCTAAATCATGAAAAATAGGACTATAATCACTGATAAGTACACCGTTGGCGTCCCATAATGGTTCACCAACATAATTAAAGGAACTTACCCATGTCGCAGAGATATCATCTTGAACATCATGTCTTCCATAAACAACATAAAATCCTTCAGAATGAGGAAGGACATTAAAAATTCCGATACGCGGATTGTGAAGTAGTTCCACAGACTCTATCAGAATATCCCCAGATTCGGACAATTTTGTCAGGAATAGTGATCCAAGACTTGTAGTAAACTCCTGTTCACCATAGATAAAATACCAGGAATTTTCATAAGGATCCGGAAGCAATTTAGGTGCGTTTATATTTGCATAATCGTCCGGTTCTTCAGAGATCTGAACTGACCAGGCTGTTGTACCTGTGGAATCGACACGTTGAGCATAATGCAGACCATGGTCAGCGAAGGGAAATATTATACCACCCTCGTTATCGCTAAGGATATTCGTACCAATTCTCCTATCAATATTGAAATGTGCGTCACATTCGAAAGCAGTAATATCCTGAATAATATCTCCGAAATGATTAAGACGAAACATTGAATAGAAAACCTCTAATCCAATTCTTGAATGCAAAACAAATATCATTTCTTCAGGTGATCGAGTAACTGAAGGTAAGCAAGAAAAATTTTCTGGTAATGTTATGATACTTATTCCGTTGTCCTGGTAAACCGGTTCTCCATCAGGAGTGAATACCTGTAACCAAAGGGTGTTTTCCTCGTAGCCTTGAGGAGGATCTTCAAGATAAAACAGGACAGCAAGATTATTGTCAGGTGTTTTCCAGACATGTTCTATCCATGCATAAACAATGTCATATGCTGGCCAGATGAAACAGGGAATCCCATCGTTTCCCCATAAACGTGTTCCATCCGGTTGAATGATATCCACATAAATATCTTTTTTAATCGGTATTGATACAGGATCTTCAGGCCATCAATACCCGATATATCCGGGATTATTCCTGAAATCTTCCCATGCAATGAACAGGTTTCCTTCTCCTGTAACACACCCCTTCGGACGTGTAGTATATCTTGTTGTATCCGAATTTAAAGATATCCCATTACCCCATATTTGGTAACCTTCGTTATCCAGGAAGTATAGATAATTGATTTGCTCAACCGGATGTTGGTCAAAATCTTCATAGCCAGTTATCACCCAACCGTCATCGAGACGACCAAGAATAGGGTGATCGGCTTTACCGTCACCCACAAAAACATCTTCGGAAGGATCATCGCACCATTGAGCGTTTACTGTAAAAAGAAAGAATGGAAGAATCACTATTGCGATAATGATTAAAGTTTGAAGCAGTGTGGAAAACCTTGAATTAAATTCCATCTAACCACTCCGAGCAATTTCAAGTGGTGGAATGTGATATCATGAATGTTATCTATAATATAAAGGTTTGTTTCGTCTATCATCAAATCTCTCAGGCCAACATTAGATAAAGACACTGGATCCCCGGTCAAGCCGGGGACGACATAGCTTTGCTATGAATCTATTTCTCAATTATAGTGTGATCTTACTATATACAATCAAAAATAACATCCCTCTTTAAAAACTGTGAATATTATTCCCACTCCTGTGCACGACGTTTACAGCAATAACAACCAAGTTTGACCCTGAATGTTTTATAAGAGTACATGAAAAGTACTCAAAGTAGGCAAGAACAACGTTTTACAGAATGGGGGAGATGTACTGGTGATAACTGGTACGGCTGTTGCCTTTGTTTGGATGTCGGGAGACGAGACGTGTACGTGACTCACTGGGCGTTTGACGGTGCGGGGATGCGGCGTCTGAGATTCGCAATCGCGTTTCGTCACCCGAACGGGTGAAACCGGATGGAGAAGTTGGGCCCTCCCCCAACTTCCAGGAACGCACAGTAGTAGAAAAGGTGGCCTCTTATACTGTGTGTTTATCAAAATTTAGCGAAAACGGGCAATTTCGGGATTGTCCGTTTCGTTATTTTATAAAACAGACCTTTTTCCTTCCTTTTATATAATTACCCTCAGTCCTCGTCAATGCGAGCTTCCGCAAAGTAATCTAAATGGTAACACGCTTTATAACATGAGATCGCTTCGTCCTTCGTCATCGCGACGACACCCAGCAGTATATTCTTAATATTGAATTATAAAGGTATCCCGGACCGCCCTCGGTCCGGGATCAAGCTGTTTTAAGAAACACGACTTGCGAGTCAAGTCGGTCCACCCACTGTTTTTTTATGGTAGGTACCACACAATTACCTCTAGTTAAATTACAGATTAATCAAGGATCACTTTTCCACGGATGGCTGTTGTTACTTTCTGTGTGGCGGTTTTTAAATCAGGGTATTCCCCGGGATATTGCTCCATTAATAAAGAGGCAATTTCATTGACCGTCCTCTTCCCGTCACATAACTCGAGGATTATGTGTTTTTTCGAGGCTTTTTCGTTTAACACAGGGATAAAATCTCCTCTTCCAACCTGGAGTTCATCCAGGGGAACTGTAAAATTACTTGACCTTGAGGAGACTATCTGCTCTCCATTTCTCTCGATAGAAACAGTCCAGTCCCAGTAAACGTCATCACGCTGTGGAATTGCTTTCAAAATAATAATGCAAATATCACCCGGTTGAACTTCAGTAACTTCCCTAGTATGGAAAAATGATTGTTTCCAGTGTGTAGCCGGTTCATCCGGAGAAGTCGATAATACAACACCGGGGGAGAGGGTGGTTTCGAAATATCCAACAAGACCATGAAACAGCCCTGGTTTGGTGATCTCAACCTGTCCTTTATATACAAGGTTGATCTCATCTACCCTAGTATAGTTGATACTGGCGATTGAGCATGGCGCCGCCAGCGGAATTATTACACCTGAACAATCTTCATTATAACGCTGCGAAAAAGCGTATTCCTGCACCAGGGTATAATCCACCCCGTAAAAATCTTCGTTCCACATTGCAATATGCCGTTGCCTTAGTTCTTCCGATTGAACAGGCAAGACACATAATTCGAGCGATGAAGGGATCATCCTACCGCCAGGCTTCAGAAATCGACTCTTGGCGTCCAGCTTATACTTATGCAGGTTTTCCTCGAGGGCGAATACACCAAGCAGCTCGGAGATTAAAACGTCGACTTTTTCGGGAAGATCAACTTTGTCTGATTGATCGTTGATTACCTCTATTTTATCTACCAGGTTATTAGCATCCACAAGCTTTTGTGCCTCTATAGCTATTTTTCCCTTTTCAATAGCATAAACTTTCTTAGCTCCAGCCTGGATGGCGAAGAAAGCCAGGATTCCACTGCCCGTGCCGATATCTACAACAACATCACCCGGTTTGATCACCTCGAAGATCGCTTTACGATACGCTTCGACTCGAACCTTGTCCGATAACATTATCCGATGGCTGTGAATCCACCTGGTCATTTATTTTCTCCAAAAAGATGTTGTAATTTGTAACGAATCTGTAGTATCCACTAAACGAAGTCAACAGCTGTGTTTATTTACCTGAATTTGTTCGTCGCCATGCAAGCAGGAATATTACAATCCCCGGCAGATATCCCAGCATAAAAATCTCCCAGCGGAACCTGTCCGGTTCACCAATTGTAATCGCTTGCCGGAAATCTATAATAAAGCTGAAAATTATTATCAGTCCACAGATAATCTCCAGTATCCAGTGGAAAACAGGTGCGGACAACGGTTTTTCCCGGTCTTCTTGAATAACTATCACGACACAGGCAAGTATCATCGCGATACTGACAAGCACCGGCGCTAATACAGGACCAATCCAGGGGAGGGGTATCAGGAACAACAGGTCCCAGGTTATTAAACTTTCCGGCCAGTCCAATGCGATTTTCAGCCCTACATAATAGATAATATCCCATATTCCGAAAGTATAGATAAAATATCCGAATCGTTCCAGTTTGTTTCGTCCTGCCAGCCAACCAACAGCGATAAGCATCAGGATAGTAGCCGCTTCCCGAAACAGTTCGAGGATGAGAATATTCATCGGGATCTCTTTAACGGGAAAGAAAAATCCTTCGGGGTAATAGAGCAGCCGGAGATATACAACCAGGACAGCTTCAAACCATCCCATTGCAATTCCAAATACCGCTACCCACAGTAGGCGTCTCAGGCTTGTTCGAGTCATTTTCCCCTTCCGGTTTCGAGGATAAATATATGTATCGATTTTTAAAATTGCAGATTTTTTCGTGTTCATCTATATTTTCCTCGAATTTCTCCGAAATCCTCATTCGCATATTGAATACTGTACATATGTTCAGTATATTCTATCATGATGTTCAACTACGTAATACTTCGAATTCCAGGATTTTACGCTCGGATCGAGCAGAAAATGTTACCTCCAGGGGAGAAGCGGAATCCCGTTGTTGTCGCCGGCGAAGGGACAAGGGCACTTGTATTGTCTGTTTCCAGGGAAGCCTACGAACTGGGCATTCGTCCCGGTCAAAGAGCGGAAACAATAGATACGAACCAGGTGTTGCTGGTACATGCCGATCCTGCCGGAAAAAATAACATCAAGGGTGACGATTGCCTGGTTCCTCCAAAATATGAGTATGAGACAGAAGAACTCTGTGAAGCCCTGGGTGATGTACTTCCGGGACCTGAACAACCCGGGATCTATTCTGATGATGAATTTCTATCCTTCCCGGTTCCATTACGTGCAGGTGTTTTTGCTGCTTCATGGTCGCTGGGAACCAGCTACCTGGAGATTGCGATAAACAGGGCGAATCAAATTCTCCATTTGCGGGGATTTGAAGGAGCCTGGGGAATCGCGCCTGAAATGGGAGCGGCTGAAATCGCCGCACAGATTATAAATCCCGGTGAGATGAAGGTTGTTAAGAGAGAAGAGATAAAGGATTTCCTGTCACCTTTACCCATTGAAGTTCTTTATGATCTGGGAAACAGGTACTGTGAAGTTCTACACCAGATGGGTGTTTCAACACTCGGTGAACTCGCGTCTCTTCCTGTTTTACTTCTCAGGGAATTATTCGGCAAAGATGGAATACACCTGAGAACTCTGGCTCTCACCGGGAAACGTCCAGATCCACCTCGTGAATGGCGGGGAAGACGAAGGCTGGCGGGTGATGAGGATGATCCGCAGGTAGTCCGTTCCATTCTTGCTGCCCTTGTTTCTGAAGGAATGGACGCACTTTCCAATATTAGTCGAGAGCCCGGATCATTGCATCTCCTGATTATTTACAGCGATGGAAAACGGACAGGTGGACGGATTGGATCCGGTGAAATTGCTAATGAAGGTTATCTGCAGCAGGCTGCAGCAGACTTGCTGGATGAGCTTTGGCAACGGCGTGTACGACTGGCAGAATTACGGATCACTATCCCTCATGGACAACAGCCATCTCACCAACTCGGTTTTTTTACGCCCGCATACAGGATCGGGCGAGAGGAACGAATCCAGAAGGCGTTATCCAGTTTAAGGACTCGCTGGGGCAGGGGATCGGTGAATTTTGCCTCAGCGGTTGGCTGACAGTAAATCGAACTAAGGTAAAATGATGCGATCACCTGGCTGGAGCGATTTTGTCCATCTTCATGTCCGTACTCCCTATTCATTCTATGAAGGGGCTGGACGGATCGAAGAACTGGTGAATACCGCGAAGAACCTTGGCCAGACTGCGATAGCTTTCACGGATCGAAACCGTACCAGTGGACTTGTACGTGGATATAAAGCAGCAAAAGAGGCGGGGATGCGTCCGGTTCTTGGCTTGTTACTCGACGATCCTCGTGACGCGAGTTATTCCATCATCGCCTGGGCGAAAAATATCGAAGGTTACGGAATCCTGGGAAGACTTGCCGCCGAAAGGCAGCTGAATCCCGAATTCACCTTGGAATCAGCAGTTGATATTCTTGATGATTCCGTGATCGTGGCAGCAAAAGAAGAACACCTGCTATCAAAAATGTTCTCACATCTTCCACCCGGATCAGTTTATGGAGAATTGTCGTTCCCGGGTGACGACAAGGTGAAAAAATATGCACGGAGGACGTATGAATACTGCCGCAAAACAGGAATTCCACTCGTTGTCACCGGGGATATAGCCTATGCCACAAAAGAGCAGGAAAGTGTTTCACGTCTTCTTCGCGCGATTGGCGATCACCAGGTGTTACTCAGGACGTCAAAACATTCCGATAAAATCAAATCACGTCCATTGGATGATAAAGGTGAACTTCTGTATGCTTATCGAAACCTCCCGGAAGTGTTCCAGAATTCTCGTCTTATTGCTGAACAATGCGATGTTGATCTTCGTCTTGGTGAATTAAAATTTCCGGAACCACAACTTGCAGAGGGCACAACCTCTTTTATGGAGTTGCGTAGACGGTCAGAGGAGGGATTGCGAAGACGTTACGGCGATCCACCACCTCTGAACGCCCGTGAACGTCTCGCCTATGAACTGGGAGTAATGGATCACCTTGGTTTCTCCGGCTACATGGTGGTTGTCCATGATATCGCACTCGAAGCGTGGAGGAGGGGAGTACGTACCCTGGGACGTGGCTCAGCCGCAAACAGTATTGTCTGCTACAGCCTTGGTCTAACCGACATCTGCCCTCTCAAGTACGACCTTTACTTCGAGCGTTTCCTTAATCCCGAACGTAAGAGCCCACCTGATATCGATCTCGATTTTTCCTGGCGTGACCGTGATGAAATCCTTCGTTACGTTTTCGACCATTTTGGCGAAGATCATGTGGGGTTGATCTGTACGACCGTCACCTTCGGCGCACGTGCTGCTCTCCACGAAGCAGCACTGGCCCGGGGTATTCCCGAGGATGAGATAACCCGGATTACAAAACGAATTCCCTGGTTCACACACGGAAAAACGATTGGGGAGATCCACCAGGAAGCCCCTGAACTGGCGGGATTACCTCTTGACCGTGAACCTTGGAAATCCATCTCGGAAGACGCTGACCAATTGATCGGATTCCCCCGTCATCTCTCTATTCATGCAGGTGGAGTAGTGATTTCTCCAGAACCGATTACAAACTGGACGGGCCTGGAGATGGCTGCCAAGGGATTTGTTGTTACGCAATATGATATGTACAGCACCGAAGATCTCGGGCTGGTTAAAATCGACCTTTTGAGCCAGAGAGCGTTGGGTGTTCTCAAGGATGCATGCCAGAACATTGAACAAAATTCAGGTGAAAAACCACCGCTTGACGATATCGAGGACCTGTTCCTTGACAGCAAGACCTGGGAGATGATTCGTACCGGGAATTCCATGGGTTGTTTTTACGTGGAATCGCCCGGGATGCGTGCCCTGTTAAAGAAACTTGATTGTGACAACTACGAACTGCTCGTGGCGGCAAGTTCCGTAATTCGTCCCGGTGTGAGTGAATCCGGGATGATGCAGCAGTATGTGGAATGTGTACGTGATCCGTCGAAAGCATTCTATCTCCACCCGAAGATGCGTGATCTCCTGGGTGAAACATATGGGGTAATGATCTATCAGGAGGATGTTCTCAAGGTAGCCCATCACATTGCCGGGATTCCGCTGGGACGTGCGGATACCTTGAGGAGGGCAATGAGTGGCAAGGGTAGATCACCTGAAGCCATGGCGAGGCTCGAGAGGGAATTTCTCGCAGGATGTAGAAAGAACAGGGTGAAGGAGGACATCGCGCAGGAAATCTGGCGGCAGGTTGTCTCTTTTGCCGGTTATGCTTTCTGCAAGGCACACAGCGCGTCTTTTGCTGTTCTGTCCGTTCAGATCGCTTACCTGCGTGCTCATTACCCGGCCGAATTTATTGCCGCGGTTCTTTCAAACGGTGGTGGTTTTTACAGCCAGGCAGCATATGTAGAAGAAGCCAGGCGAATGGGACTCGAGGTTATCCTTCCGCATGTTAATCAAAGCGATATCGAATATGAGGGAGAGGGGAAATGTGTCCGTACAGGTCTGAGAGCGGTGGGTATGCTGCGTGATGAAACACCGGAGAGGATTATCGAGGATCGTAAAAATCATGGTGAATTTACCAGTCTCGGTAATTTCATTCAGCGTATCAAACCAGCACGTGATGAGATTGAAGGATTGATCACCTGCGGGGCTTTTGACGGTTTTGCCGCCAATCGTCCCACACTGATGCGAATGCTCAACGCGGGATGGACACTCCTGCAGAATTCACCCGGTCCCCTGGCTGCCGATGCTGATGATATTTTTTCCGGTCTCGCGGATGCAAAGGACTGGACTGAACTGGAAAAATCTGTGGCTCTGCGTCGGGTGCTCGGTTTTTCACCCGGCCCGCATCCTCTCTCGCTGCTGAATCTTCCATTGAATGGAGCAATTCCCGCCCGTGATATCGACAATAACCTGGGAAAACGGGTGAAGATGATTGGTTGGGCATACGCTTCAAAGAGAATAAAAACACGCAAGACGAAAGAAACCATGTGTTTTCTCTCAATGGAGGATTTAACGGGTACTTTTGAAGTGACTCTTTTTCCCCGGGCATATCGTCAGTTCGCGCCGGTTTCCCGTGGTCACGGGCCGTTCAGAGTCTCAGGTCGAATAGAGGACGACCAGGGTGTCTGTACCCTGGTCGCCGATTCCGTAGAAAAAATCCTACCGGAAAAATTCGCGAAAATCGAGTATTCACGAACTACCCGGAAATAAATTCAGAACGTTCAATGTGAGACCTACAAAAGATTATTTAAGCACAACAATACGTGACGATTTAACCTCTCTTGAATCCGGGTTGAACATTCTCAAAAAATAATGTCCACTTGGAAGTGATTCGGTCTGGATTGAAGTGTTCATAGCCTGGTTATAGGAATATCGAATATCCCTGAAAACCTCTCTGCCAAGTGAGTTATAAAGTGCCAGTTCAACTTGTCCCGAAAGGTTCGGATGGTACCATTGAACACGAACCGGACCATTCGCGGGAACAGGCCAGATATTCAGTTTTGGATTAAATGGCAGGGAATTCGTTGGATCGTCAATTTCGCTGTCGAAACGTTTCAATTTTATCCGGATATCGTGATGGCCATACTCGAGTTCAGGTAGAATTATGAATGTTCTCAAGGGTGAACCGAAACGAAGCTGACATGTAATGTCACCATCCAGGACAGCATCGCTCAAGGTCGTGACAGAACGGGGATGGAACATTGCAATACTCATCCCCTCAGTAGTTGAACCGGTAAATGAGATGTGTAAAGTGTCATTTTCCCAATTCTGAGTCCAGTTTTTCCAGTTTTCCATATTAACGGCACGGTTACTTATTTCGTTGGGGAACTGCCATACTGCTCTTGGGAATTCATCATTAATATCGATTAAAAGGCTGGAAAACCACATTTCACGGACATGATCTCCGTTATCCAACATGGCTTTGGGATGAGAGCCCCACTGCGCAATACCACCACGTGCCAGCGTATT
>JANQEY010000298.1 GCA_028278125.1 bacterium
GAGCACATGCGTAAAATCGGTAATCTCGGAAAAACCGAAGGTACCACTACTGCCCTTTATGGAATGTGCCGCCCGGAATATAATATTGATTGTTTCGTCATCCGCATGTCCGGAATTCAGATCGAGTAAAGCGCTTTCCATGTCATCAAGCCCTTCGAAACTCTCTTCAAAAAATGCCTGATGAAACTGTGACAAATCAATTGACATAGTTAGCTCCGTAACCAGTAATTATTTTAAATTTGATTTCAATGATAAACCTGATTCAGGCAACCACTTTTTTGATTGTGGCCAGCAACTTATCAGGATCAAAAGGCTTGACTAACCAACCAGTCGCACCAGCTGTTTTCCCTTCCGCCTTCTTGTCATTCGATGACTCAGTGGTAAGCATCAACATGGGAGTGAATTTATAATTAGGAAGTTTACGTAGTTCCTTTATCAGGGTAATCCCGTCCATGTTCGGCATATTGACATCCGCCAGGACAAGATCGGGAGTAGCCGATTTCGCTTTTTCCAATGCATCGACTCCATCTACTGCTTCTATTACATCGTAACCTGCTCCCTTCAGGGTAAATGCAACCATTTGACGCATGGAAGCAGAGTCATCAACGGCCAAAATTGTAGCCATAACCATTATCTCCTATAGTTTTTTGAGCGCATGGAATAGGTACCCGACACAGGTAATCGGCTGTATTCATAGGAACTTTACGATTGTCTTGCAATTCCCAGCATTACCCAAAACCACTCCTAAAATCGCCTGGCTGACAGTGCCAAGTCTGGCCACCGCATAGCTTCAATCAGCAGCACATCATTGAAAATACCAGCCCGATAGATGCATCAAATATGCCACAGAAAAACGGCGATGGAATCTCCGATAAAAGACAGGAATAAGCGATTAAAAAACTTATAATAATCCCTTCCGGCGGAGAATTTTGTTGCAGGACCGTTCGTCGACCCGCGTCAATAAACGGGAAAAATCAATATGAATATTACACCCGGATGACGACCGGGTATCGGAAAACTGACGCCCGTGCACCGCATCATCAATGAGTTAATCAGGGAAAGCGACGGATTTATGTCTCCCGGCCCGGGATCGAACCCTGTATAATCCTTGTCATGTTACAGAAGCGTGTGGTACGTATCCTCCTGACCTTCACCGCCCTGATTGCCTTCGGCATGGGGATCGGATTTTATTCCGCAAGCTATTATACCCCTGCAAAACCTCCGGGAATTCAGGGACTACTCTGGCCGAATCCCAAAATCCTCCGGCCCTTTGCTACCATTGACCATCGGGGAGAAACCTTCAGCATCGACAAGTTACAGGGGAAATGGTCTTTTATTTTCTTCGGTTATACCCACTGTCCCGATATCTGTCCCATTACCATGACGGTACTGAATGAGGTTTATGACCAGGCCATGAAAACCGGGGATGTCGATAACATGCAGATCATTTTCGTCACTGTTGACCCGGAGCGTGATAACAGCCAACGGCTTGCAGACTATGTCAGCTATTTCAATGAAAATATGATCGGGCTGGGAGGGACAAGAGAACAGATCCGCAGCCTGACCGACCAGATTGGTGTGGTATCCATGCGCGGGCCGGAATCAGCGCCGGGTGAATACCTGGTAGATCATTCCGCCTCGGTATTCCTGACCGGTCCCGAAGCCACACTGGTTTCTATCTTCTCGGCACCGCATACTGCGGAATCCATCATTAAACGTTTTCAGCAAATCACCCGTTTCCTGGAAAAGCAGTCTGCATAGACAGACTGTCGCACAGAGGCCCCGAATCCGGATGTAAAAATTCAGCTATACTATATTATCGTCCTTTAATTAAGGCTCAAATTATCAAGAAATCACTATCAGTGACGATAACTTCTAAAGGGCTAATGTAACGGAATCGCCATGGAACAGATTAATATATTACTGGTTGAGGACAACCCTTCTGATGTGGATTTGTTCAACGAATATCTTATCAATACTTCAGAAGCCAGATATATTATCTCTTCAGTCGATTCACTGAAATCCTACTGGGAACATATCAAAGATACCAGGATTGATATCCTGTTTTTGGATCTGGGGCTGCCCGACAGTAAGGGCCTGGACACCCTGATGAAGGTACTGGCCCGTACTCCGGAATTACCCATTATCGTCCTCACCGGTCAAAGTGATATCAGAATCGGTATACGTGCAGTGAAATACGGGGCCCAGGATTTTCTTACCAAATCCGATCTGAATACCATTATCCTGGAGAAGGCTATCCATCATGCCATTGAACGAAAACGCCTGATACTGGAACTGGAGTCACTGAAAAATCTGGAACATCACCGGGCCGTCCATGACCCCCTCACCGGCCTGCCCAACCGTATCGCACTGATGAACAAACTGGACAGCATCTTAAAGCATGCCAAACGTTCTCATGAACGCTTTGCATTATTGTTCATCGACCTGGATTACTTTAAGGCAGTCAATGACACCAGTGGTCATGAAGCCGGCGATATAGTGTTGCAAAAAGTTTCATTACGTCTGCGTGTCCTGTTACGTGAATCGGACATTATTGCCCGGATTGGCGGAGATGAATTTGTTTGTGTTATCCGCGATATCATTGATGACAGCGACATCAGTAACGTCACCAGCAAAGTCATCAAGAAACTGCAGGAACCAATAAAAAATGGCCAGGAAGAATACTACATCGGTTCGAGTATCGGCATCGCACTCTATCCCCAGGACGGAATCACCAGTGAAGATCTGCTCAGATCCGCGGATGCAGCCATGTACATTGCCAAGGAAAACGGCCGCAACCGGTTCCAGTACGCCCAGCCTGAGCTCAATCAACTCATCAAACAACACTATCACCTTGATCACGAACTTGGTAGCGCCATCAAGGATCACGAATTAAATGTTTACTTTCAACCAATCGTGGATGCAGCCAGCGAAGAAATAGTGGCCTGCGAAGCACTGGTGCGGTGGTTGCATCCTATGGATGGCCTGCTGATGCCGGATACTTTCATTCCGCAAACGGAAAAATCCGGACTCATTATCCGGCTGGGTGAATATGTATTACGTGAAACTGCCAATTATCGTAAACAATGGTTACAACATCGTTTTAAAGACATACGCATTGCCGTCAACATATCGGCCCTGCACTTCAGGCGCCCGAATTTTGTCGAACGCCTGGTGACTATCCTGGATGAGGTGGAGGTGGATACAACCTGGCTGGATCTGGAGATAACCGAAAGCGTCATACTGCATCGTACACCGGAAATCATAGCCCAATTTAATCAACTTAAGCAACTGGGGATCGGGATCAAAGTGGATGACTTCGGCACCGGCTATTCTTCACTCAGTTATCTGCGGGATTATCCCCTATCCGCACTCAAAATCGACAAATCATTCGTATTACAGGCCCCGGAAAGTCAACGCGATCAGGCCATCATCAGGGCCATCATCGCCATGGCTGAACAACTTGGGCTGGACGTGATCGCTGAAGGCACGGAATCTCAGCAACACGTGGCATTGTTACAGCAACTGGGTTGCAAATATCTGCAGGGATATTTTTATTCCGAGCCTTTACATCAGGAAAAATTCAAACGGTATCTCTGTTCCAATACGCAGAAAGAACAGCAGGATGTTATTTCACTTTAAATATTTTTCTGCTTTACTATAAAATCAAATCATTGTCTTTTAAACGCACTAATCAAGAGAAAAAAACAGACGGTATAGTCAATCGTCGGTTACATCCTTAAACTGCAATCTCAACGGATGATAGTTTACTAATGCAACACAGGAAAGGTAGCTGGTTGTCCCTCATCGTCCTGATAGCAGGTCTATCCATTACCCTCACGCTGTGGCAGGCCATGCTTGCTGAAGGTAAAAACAACATGGATGAGGAAGTCAGGGTGAAAACTGAGGAAGTTAACTATCTCATCGTTAGCGGCATTAATATACTCGTCACTTCGCTGGATCGTATGGCCATTCGATGGTCACTTGGTAATTACGAAAACGATGTTAATACATGGCGGGTTGATGCTACTAATTATATCCGGACTTTTGTTCCGATACAGGCAATAGCCTATATTGACACCGGTTCACAGACGAAATTATTCGAACCGGTGATTACTCACGATTCCTTTCAGGTACTTGACCCGGCCAGTAATAGCTTTCCCGGCGTCACCATGGAAACCGCTTTACACAGCGGGCAGGTGACTGTCTCTACCCCTGTGGAATTATCGTCAGAGAAAGACATCGGATTCCTGATATTCAATCCTATAGTAAAACAGGAAAAACTGCTGGGATTCATCATCGCGGCTATCGACGTGGAAAAAATGCTGGAAGATTTCCTGCCAGAAAGCATAAAACAGCAATACAACATCTCTCTTTTTTCAGAAGATTTCACAGTTGAATACGGGAAGCAGGAAAGCCGTGCAGACACATCATTTGAATATACCGGTAACATTTATCTGCATAATATCCACTGGAAGATCAGGCTGCATCCTGGGAATACTGTTATAAAAAAATACCATTCAACCTTATCCCAGTTGGTATTAACGACAGGTATATTATTAACACTCCTGTGCGGCCTCCTTGTCTGGTTACAGCAACGTTTTTCGTATCAATATGCGGAACTAAAACAGGTTAATTTAGCACGGGAGGATCAAACCATCAGATCCGTACGAGAACGGGATGACCGCCTGCGCGCCCTGTTCGAGACAGTCGTCGATGGCGTCATTACCATCGATGA
>JANQEY010000051.1 GCA_028278125.1 bacterium
TATTCTGAAATCTGTAAAGGAATACTTTCTATTAATTATTACGATGATTCTACCTGATCCTTTAATCCTACATTCATTTCTTCACAACCACGCAGCAGACCCTCTTCGCCGAATCGAAGCAGGAGAGGGATTAATATTCCGCGAAAACGTTCAGAATGTTTAAAGATAATCGCCCCTTCTTCAGTATTATCGAGAAGAAATACGATTTCTGAGTCAAATAACCAGCGGAAGAAAAAGCTGCTTCTCCAGCGAATTTCCCTGTTTGGGATCAGTTTGCTGATTTTTGGGCGAATTGTCAGGGCATGTGCTCCCGGAACAATTATGCGAACGAGTAATGACGATCCTCTTTTTGCGACACCCTGTTCAACGCGGATAAAAGGATTCCAGGTAGGATATGAGCGAAAATCGAGCAATCTCTCCCAGATCTTATCAATTGAGGCGTGAATTGTAATATCTGTTTCTATATTGAACATCAATAGTCTCCTCTTTTCCACGCGTAAGAATTATGGCATAAAGGTTGTCATAGGATTGAATAAATTAAATAATTAGATTGATTCATATTGATAGATAGTGAGTATAATGAATGTCTGGTAAAAATAGAGGTAAGGCAACACTTTTTGGTTTATAACATCCAAGATTATGCCATAAACAATGGTATGGAGAGTAAAATGTCAGATTATAAAAAAGTTACGGTTCCATCTATCTCATGTTCACATTGTACAGCGACTATAGAAAGTGAAATGTCTGGATTACCGGGAATTAATTCCGTGAAAGCTGATGTGGAAGACAAGTCTGTCGTTTTTGAATGGGGAGATCCCACTAACTGGGAACAGATCGTAAATCTTATGGATGAGATAGGGCATCCCGTAAAAGAATAAAACAATCCTATAAAACACAATAATTTGTAGATCGATGATAAAAGAACAAGTAGAATATCATGTGCTGGGAATGCACTGTGCTAATTGTTCACGGGCGGGTGAACGTGCGATCAGGAAAAATGTTGACGGCATTCAGAATGTCCAGGTAAATATTGCCACGGACAGCGTTTTAATTGACCTCGATCCTGATATCGCTTCTCCCGGTGAGATTGAACAGGCTGTAAGTAAGGCGGGATATCGTTTAATTCTTCCTTCCGAGCCTGGAAGTTTGTTGAATGAAGAGGAGATTGTTCGTAAAAATGAGTATGAACACCAGAGGAATACCCTCTTCATCGGCCTGGTTTTCACCCTGCCTCTTTTTATCATCAGCATGGGAAGTGATTTCGGTCTTATCGGTCAATGGGCAATTTCAAACTGGGTTAATTGGTTACTCTTTATCCTGGCAACACCTGTTCAGTTTTATACCGGATGGAGTTTTTACAAGGGTAGTTGGAAAAGCTTAGTAAATCGTTCTGCGGGGATGGATGTTCTCGTTGCGCTTGGATCTTCGGTAGCTTATTTCTACTCATTATCCATATTGGTTATTCCGGCAATCTCAGGCCATCTGTATTTTGAAACATCAGCCATGATAATAACCCTGATCAAGGTTGGGAAACTGCTTGAGGCGCAGGCAAAAGGAAGAACTTCAAGGTCAATAATCAAACTTCTTGATTTAACTCCAAAAACAGCTCACCTGGTACTCGGTAACGATAAAATCATGGATATCCCGGCTGAGCAGGTGAAAGAAGGTGATATATGCCTGGTTCGGCCTGGAGAACGGATTCCGGTCGATGGGGAAATCGTGGAAGGGAATTCGTCGGTTGACGAGAGTGCGTTTACAGGTGAAGCTGTTCCTGTCGATAAAACTGATGGCGATGAAGTACTTGGGGCTACAATAAACGGCCAGGGAAGCCTGAAGGTTTGCGCCACACGAATTGGTTCTGAGACCACATTTTCTCAGGTGATCAAACTGGTTAAAAACGCCCAGGCAAGTAAAGCACCTGTTCAGAAGATCGCCGATAAAGTCAGCGCAGTTTTTATCCCGTTTATTATCGGAATTGCCTTGATAACTTATATTGCCTGGTGGGTTAATACAGGTGATTTCGAAAAATCTATCTTGAGAATGATAGCGGTACTTGTAATAGCCTGCCCCTGTGCACTTGGCCTGGCAACACCTGTAGCATTTGTTGCTGCAATGGGTAAAGGCGCGAACTCAGGTATTCTGTTCAAGAGTTCCGAAACACTTGAAAAAACACACCTATTGTCAAAGATGTTTTTCGACAAAACAGGTACAATTACGACCGGTAACCTTACGGTCACTGATATTATTTCAGTACATCCGGGGGAAAATAACCAGGTACTGCACCTGGCCATGAGCGCAGAGTATAACTCAGAACATCCCATTGGAAAAGCCATGGTCTCTTACGCAATTGAAAAGGGATTGGATCCACTACCATTTGAAGATTTCCGGGCTCAATCAGGGTACGGGGTGGAGGCAAATATTAACAACAGCCCGTACCCTGATTGAGCCCGGAAATCTTCAAATGGTAGTGGATCCAATCCCTTTTCAATTGCGTAAGAGACCATGGCTTTTCCAATGGG
>JANQEY010000088.1 GCA_028278125.1 bacterium
TTGGGGAACAGCAGGTTGGCCTTTAGTTCAGGCTTCTTCCAGCTTCGATTTTAATGTTAAACTCAAAGGTTCGGCATACGGGATAGGAGCTTCGTTCGGGGAAAGATGGCGTATCCGTTTTGGAGTTTACCGGTATGAAAGTATCGTTAAAGACCTGGATGAAAGCTATCGTGAAAGTTATGACGTTGTAAATGATCCGGATGCAAGCGCTAATGTATATTATTCGGCCATAATCTATGTTCCATTCAACAGGGGTACAGGTCCAAAACTGGGATTTGGCATTGGTGCTTTAAACCGGGAGATCTCAATACAAAGTGATTCATTTGAAGATGATTCCCGCAGTACTGACCTTGAAGTAGGCTGGTTGCTTCAACTGGGATTCGAATTCGAATTATACAGGCAATTCGCAGCCCAACTTGAACTACTTAATGTAAACGTTATCGGTGATAGACGAGATTGGGAAAACGAAGGCGAGGATCTTCCGGAAATCTGGAACAAAAGTTTTAAATCGTTCAGTTCTTTTACTACTTTTTCATTTGGAATAGGTTACAAGTTCTGAGTTAATTATCCTGGTTTTCTATCGTGGAACAACCACGTGGAAACTTCCAAATACGCCTATAATCTTGCCGTCAGGTGCATTCCTTGGTGAAACTGTAAGCATTATCGGACTAGTTGATTCATCATCAAGAATGGCGTCTACTTCCATCCTGATCTTTTCACCAACTTTCCATGCTTTCAGCGATTCGTTTAAAGAATCTGACATTTCGCGTGATATAAAGTCAGATAGATTTCTTCCCTTGAGGCTGCCTTTTTCTACTTTAAAAATAGTCTCAGCCGCCCTGTTTGCAGCAATAAACCGGCTTTTCGTATCAAGGATAAAGATCGCTTCGCCATGATTTTCGAAGAGGGAACGATATCTCTCCTCACCAATCCTTAGTTCCGCTTCCGCACGTATTCGATTGATGTAATTGGAAAGCTGCTCGGCGATAGTGTTCAACAGGCTGCGTTCATTTTTCAGGAATGGCCCTTCATGTTTATCCGGTCTCTGTTCGCTGTAATAAACCTCTATTGAACCGATAATATTATCGCCCGAACGAATTTCCGATTGAAGTTTCCAGGGTGAGGTTTTAAAATTGTTGCTTCTGAATTCTCGTTTATCAAAAGCAATTCGTGCACTGGCTATATTGGGATATAACCAGGCAGATGGAACGAGCCGAACCACCGACTGCATTATTCTTTCTACCCGTCCGCCTTTCTCAAAAATCTTGCCGATATTAAAGAGGCAGTTTAACTCTCGGATTCGTTTGCTGTAATCGTTAAGCATTTTGTCGCGGCCGCGTGATGTCTCTTTTCGCTCAGAAATATCACGCGCGATGCTGAGAACAATATCATTACCGGAATTTTCAACTTTTGTCAGTATTACATCGACCTGTACTTTTTTATCATTTGGAAGGAGATAGGCAGTCTCATACTTGACTTCACCGTTCTCGGAAAGTTTTTCAAATCTCTTTTTATATTGTCCCGCATCCAGTTGTCCCTCAATTTCAGCGGGATTCATTTGAATTATTTCCTCTTTAGAACAATCAAATTTATTCAGTGTGAATTCATTCGCGTCAAATATCCTTCCAGCATGATCTCGCAGAAAAATAAAATCACGTGAAGAATTCCACAGAGGATTATTAAGTTCAAAAGACTGATGACCTGATGATCCGGTTTCCAGCCCACTTTTCCCTGATGATTTTAACTCATCAAGGCTTACCGGATCTTCGATAAATACACCGGACAAAGCTTCATCAATTTTCACTTCGTCCATTTTCCCGCGATCCAGGGTGTTTTCAAATTCCGTATCGGTTGTCTCATTTTCTATCATCGATGATACCGGCTCGACATCATCTTCAACTGGCGCCTCTGCAGTGAAATCCATATCCGGATCGTGGCTGTCAGGTTCCTCTGCCGGTACTTCTTCTTCAACTATGTCCTCGCTATCCTCATCAGGAGACAATTCATCGATTGATATTTCACCATCTTTTACAGGAACATCTTCACCGTTTTCTTCATTTTCCAGCGCTTTCATTACAATAGATGTTACATCATCGGCGAGCTTCTCATAATTTTCAACAACTGTAAATGCAGAAACCCCCAGGTCAAGACATTCCAGTTTCAGGTCATCTGAATCTTCATTTGAAGCAACAATCATCGGAATTTTTGGACATAGTTTATTTCTAAGACTGATTGTTTCCTGAACTGTGATATTTTCAAGGGAACTACTTAAGATAATGATATCAAAACTGATTGAAGAGAGTATGTTTTCCAGCTCCGGCTTGTTGTTTGCCCTGTAAGGATCGAGAAGTATCTCAAGTCTATTGAGAGCAAATTCCATCCCATCTCGTATCTCTTGTTTATCTTCAACAAATAAAATTCTCATCAGGGAAGACATATAACACCTGCCAATTAAAAGCGTAACTGTATAACTGCCGTCTACTACATCTATTATCGGTAAATTACCGGCAAAGTATATGCAGAACTTAATAACTGTATCGTCTAATATAAAGAGCATTTACTTAAAAAAAGTTAACTTTACGGACATTGGGGAATACGATTGTGTCTATATCAGAGTCAGCTTGCCTTGAAAAAATCTATAAATTATATAATGATTATTACTTAATAAAAACGGGATCATCATAAGAATAGATTCTTTTCTCAATTCCAGATTATATAGTTTTTGTTTAATTAGTTTGATTTGCAATGTTGAAATGAAATAGCCGGAGAGTATTATTATTGAATTTGTGGACTTCTAAAATATCTTTAGAAATTGTTTCATATTGATATTATTATCTTCCATTAGTTAAAAAATAACATTTCGACAAATATGGGCAAATAAATGTTTTATAATGTTTAATCACTCCATCATATATGTAGATTCAGAATAATGAGTTGACATTGTTGGAACGGATATATATATTTTCCAATGTAAAGCGTAAATATTAGCTGATAAACAGGAGAATGAAAAATGCCAATTGTCAGCGACCGGAAGTATGCGGAAGAGATGAACCTGGAGCTTGAACAGGTTCGCAAGATTATCAAACGCCTGGACATTGCCTTTTTCTCAAGTGGAAAAGGTGATTCAATGGTTTACATGTTTGATCCGGATGAATTAAACCAGAAACTGATTGAATCGAAAACATCCAAGAAGGATCGTAAAAGAGGTCCACGCAGTAAAGATCAATCTGCAGCTAAAAAAACTGCCAAAACAGCTCCCAGGAAGAAAACCACAAAAAAGACAGCCAAATAAAGCTGTTAATATTGTGATATTCTCAATTTTGCCGGTATCTATTTAACCGGCATTTTTATTTGTATCATTTTGATATATTGTTCTATAGTCTGAACTTATTCGTGGTAAAATAATTAAAATCTCTCAAAAAAAGATAAATGTATATGCTGTATTTGCCCTGTTAGTGGCAGTTCCGGCACTTGCCTGCGCTGCTATCCTGGTACGTTGGGCTTCCGAGGCAGATCCTATTGCCATAGCCTTCTGGCGGGTAACAATCGCGGCCGCGGTATGGACTCCGGCATTCCTGGTAACCGGTAAAAAGAAAACTTCCGGGATTTCAGCAAGGCAATGGAAAATGATGTTGATAGCAGGTGGATTTTTATGCTTTCATTTTGCCACCTGGACCTCATCCCTTTTTTACACGAATGTCTCTTCCGCGGTCTTTATGATCCTGATTCAACCAATCCTGATAGCTATTGCAGCACACTACTTTCTCAAGGAACGATTAAACTATTGGAACGTGGCAGCAATTATCACAACTCTAATCGGGGCGTCTCTAATATGCGGGGGTGATTTAGAACTGGGTCCAACCTACCTGTTTGGTGATCTACTTGCTTTCCTGGGAGCAATCGGATCCACCGGTTATTTGTTCATTGCAAGACTGGCACGACCTGAAAGAGAAGGCAAGGGGAGTGGTATACCTATTTACCGGTACCTCGCTCCTGTATATTGGACAGCTTCAGTAGGATTATTCGTCATTTGCCTGGTTAAAGGAATTCCATTAACACCATTTTCATCCCAGACCTGGGCAAGTCTCCTTGCCCTGGGATTGGTCTCAACAGTCATCGGCCACAGCCTGTTAAACTGGTCGCTTGGTTATTTCCCTGCGTTTGCGGTGAATATATTTATTGTTGGTGAGCCGCTTGGTGCATCTCTGCTGGCATATTTATTTCTGAGTGAAATACCTTCTGCCGGTCTCCTGGCAGGTGCTCCTTTGATGATACTATCAGTAATCCTGGTGGTTTTTCGTCCACCGGGCTCGGGATTGGAAAGTCAGGATGTATAATCACTAACTAATTCTCCTGGTTTACTGAACGGTAGTTCCAGCATACTCCTTCTCTTCTGTTGTAAAAATTCGACCGAACCAATAAATTATCATAGTGAATAATATCAGATTATAAACAGGAAGCTCTTCGAATAAAAATGCTCCATAGATCTTTAATATATTCTATCTTTTTGATATTAATTGGCTTCTCGTCAATCAATGGTATCAAGGCAAGTCAATCGTTTACTAAATGCAGAACCGGATCATACCTGGATGAAAGTCTAAAAACCTCTCGGTATGTTGTCGCTTCACGTCCCAATCTACCGAATAGCAGGATCTCGTCATCCGGAAGGTTTGAGGTCCATTTCACCTTAACAGGGATTGACGCTACATCTGAAGTATTTGTTGACTCAGCATTATCTATCCTGGATTTTCTCTGGCTTTTCGAAATAGACAGTCTCAATTATCGGGAACCACCATCTGAATACGATGGTCGTATACACTTATATATACACAACCTTGGAACCTATTACGGTGCTACATACCCATCCACAAATCATGGAGTGGATGTAACTTCCTACATGGAATGCGATAATGACTTCGCTGAAAGTGTCTACTCAACACATGGTTTAAATGCGTTGCGCGTAACCCTGGCGCATGAATTTATGCACGTTATTCAATTTGGATACCGGGTTGATCCTGTTCAACTTGCACTCTATGAATGGTTCAGCACATGGATGGAAGATGCAGCCTATGACAATGTTAATGACTATATCTATTACCTTGCAGATATATTCGAAAATCCTGAATCCTCACTGTTCACTTTTAACGGCAGCCGAGAATATGCAGCATGTCTGTTTGTACATCTCCTTGATCAAAAATTCGGGCGGGATATAATCAGGATCACCTGGGAGAACTTTGAAGATGGTGGGGGATCTCTATTCGAAAATGTCCTGGGTGTGTTACACCAGGATGGAATCAGTGAAGAGGAACTTGCCGGAAATTATCTAGCCTGGTGTTACATGACGGGAAGCAGGTCTATCAACAATTTTGGCTTCAAAGACGCCCTGTTTTATGATGAAATTGATCCTATTGATTTGTTGCCTTGGGAAACAAACCATTCTCAGTATACAGGTAAGTGGGGTTTTTACTGTACTGATATACATGGTGGAATCCAGGGTGATCCGGGAGTTGAAGTTTTTCCACACGAGGAAACTGTTCATGTTGCGGGTGTTTATGAAGATTCTGGTGTTGATTATACTATAGGTAATCCGGGTAATGAGTTATTTGGCGCCAGGGCTTTTGCAGGTGCCGTTAATATTGATAACGAGCCGAGAGATCTAAGATTGAAGGTAGTACCCGAGCGGATTGGTTTACCTGCATACCTTGAGATAAAACCTCCATACCCTAATCCTTTTAATAATTCGGTGTCGTGGACAATCCGCACAGATAAACCAACTGAATTACAATTCGAAATATTTGATATTCTTGGGAGAATGGTGCTCAGGGACAACATATATACAGGGATTATTCCAGAAATTACCTATCGATGGAGCGGAGTTAACGGAATGGGAGCAAAATGTTCTTCCGGATTGTATATTCTTTCTGTTAAAACCGGTACTTTGGAATCGGCAAAAAGAGTCTTATATATCAGGTGAGTTTGGAATTAATGAAGCTGGGGCAAAGGTTGAACTCAAGGTCAGAAATATTCTCTGATGTCAAATTACTGATTTATTGTTTAGTGCTTACCATCTTTACAGGTTGTGCCTCAACAGGACTGGACAAAGCAGGTCAAGAGCCTGCCGGTGAAGATATGTTAATCCCGGAGAAGCCAGGCCATGACCATGCATACCTGGATGTATATGCATTAGGTGATGACGACTGGTTGCCTGTTTGGAAACCCGAGATCATAAAATCAAGTACAGATTCAGTACTTTTCCTGGATAATCCCGATATCTCTTCAGCGAAGCCAGGACGGCAACCTGCACCTCTTACCGCCGGTATTCCAAAAACCGGACGAGGTTACCGGGTTCAGTTGGCAAATGTTATGGATGAAGAAGAAGCATTAGCGATAAAAGAACGGGCAGAAGAGATTTTTAAATCAGTCTATATAATTTTCCGTAGCCCGAACTATAAAGTTCGTGCAGGCAATTTTAAGGTACGTTCGCTTGCGGATGCCGCGGTTGATTCGGCACGGGTACACGGATTCTATGGAGCCTGGGTTGTACCCTCAAAGATTGAATTTGAAGAGAATGCTACTACGTCAGAATAAATAATTATCATTGATGGGATCAAAACACGGAGATTATTAATGACGGCAAGATTTGGTGAGATAGTTGTAGATTTGGGTTATATATCAGATGAACAGCTGAAAGAAGCGATAGAATTACAGGGACGCGGCCGTGCGAAATTAGGTCAGATAATGGTTCAGCTCAGGATGATAACCGAGTACCAGGTTGACAAGATAATTGAATTCCAGGGATCTGATAATGGAAAGGGAAAAAGGTTTGGCGAATGCGCGCTTGAGCTTGGAATCAGTGATGGCCCAACGTTGGCTGAAGCTGTAAAATACCAGACCAAATCAAAGGGAGTCCTTGGAGACATTCTAGTTGAGTTGGGCTATCTTACTCAAGAACAACGTGATGAAGTAATTCGGACGCAATTAAGGTCACTCACATAAAACAGCTCTTCCTCTAAAATTACAGGTCATTAATGCACGGCTTCTTAAGGCGTATATCTCTTATAGTTCCCCTGCTAGCTGCAATAATACTTATTTCCTGCTCAAATCGGGAAAGTGACGAACTTGATATATCTGCAGATACAGCGAATCAAAAGCTGGCTCATGATACAATAACTTTCACAGATTCTACTGTTTTTCGCTGTGGAGATAACCTCGGTGGGTTAATAAGTAAAGTGGGTGTTGTACCCAATGAAACTATGATTGCCAGTAACCTGTTGGGGCAGGTTTGTGATGTAAAACGAATCAAATCCGGCTCCAACCTGAAGCTGTGTTTGACAGATTCCGGACTGATACGAATTGTTCTGACACCACCACGATCATTAGTCGAATACAGAGTTGACAGGACGAATGATTCAACCTATTCAGTCTATACCGATTCACTTCCAGTCCAGAGAGAACTAATAGATCGTGAAGGTGTTATAACCAGTACTTTTTATGAAGCGTTATTGGCATCTGGTGATAAACCCGAGCTTGCCATTAAATATATCGAGATTTTCCAGTTTGTTATTTATTTCTCCTCCGAAACACGCAAAGGGGACAGGTTTCGCCTGATCGCCGAAGAACTCAGGCTTGGTGATGAGATTCTTGGTTATGGAAGGATCTATGCAGCTCAATATATCAACGGTAAAGAGACACAGACGGCTGTATGGCGCCCTGATTCAACATCAGAATTTGGTGGAGATTATTTTAACGATAAAGGTATTTCTTTTCGCCGGGATCTGCTGAGGGCACCGTTCCAGGCAGCGAAGGTGACTTCAACTTACGGCCTCCGAAAGCACCCCATCACCGGGGATGTTCGAAAACATCGTGGTATTGATTTTGGCGCTAAAACAGGCACCCCGGTCGTATCCAGCGGTTCCGGTACAATTACACGGCTGGTAAGAGGAAATACGGGACTTGGAAACTGGGTAGAAGTTACACATGGTAAAACCGGATTCGTAACCCGTTATGGCCATTTCAGTGGTTTCCCTCGTGGATTAAAAAGAGGTCAATGGGTTAAGCAGGGTCAGGTAATCGGGTATGTAGGCAGTTCAGGGATGGCAACTGGCCCACACCTCCATTACGAGGTAAAACGCGATGGTAAACATATTAATCCCATGAAAGTCAAAGGATCTCCAACGAAAAAGCTTAATTCGACAGAACTACAGACTTTCCTGGAGGAATACTACTATGAATGGATTGAGATGTTCCAGGTAGTACCGCTTATCTCAATGGATCCTGGCAGGGAAGAAGAAACAGCCAAAGAATAATACACCAAAACTAAGTTTTGGATATAAAAACGCCGCTCCCATCTCTGGAAACGGCGTTTTCAATTATAGTCAAGAAATTACAGGAATTCTATCTTTGCTTTCGAATTATTCACGTGGTCGCGCATCGCGTTACGTGCATCGAAAACAAGCTGAGCATTGTCTGCCACAACCTGATAATCTACTTTCTGGTGAGCGGTCGTAATAATAACCAGGTCCTGCTCTTTTAACAATTGTGGTGTGAGATCGGTGGATTCCAGTTCCAGCGAATCAAATTTAACCGTTGGACAATAGGGATCGGAGAAAATAACATCTGCACCTCGCTGAACCAGCAGAGTAAATACATCCAGCGCCGGTGATTCCCTTAAGTCATCGATATCATTTTTATAGGCCATTCCCAGCAGCAGGATTTTGGCGCCTTTTAACGGCTTACCATCAACGTTCAACAATTCCATTGCCCTGCTAACAGTATATTCAGGCATATGAGTATTTATCTCAGTTGCCAGTTCGATAAAACGTGTTTTGTATTTCAGGCTCCTCATTTTCCAGGACAGGTAGCTTGGATCGATTGGTATACAATGACCGCCGAGTCCCGGACCAGGGAAAAAGGGCATAAATCCAAATGGTTTAGTCTTGGCGGCATTGATTATTTCCCAGACGTCCACATCCAGGAGGTTGCAAATTATTGCCAGCTCGTTGGCGAGCCCGATGTTAATAGCCCTGAATGTATTTTCATAAAGCTTAACCATTTCAGCAGCAGCGGAAGAGGAGACAGGCACGACTGTATCAACAATTTCATTATAAAAAGCGCATGCGACGTCAGTACCGCTTGATGACAATCCACCAACTACTTTCGGAGTATTTTTCACACCATATACGGGATTTCCGGGATCGATACGTTCAGGGCTGAATGCGATAAAAATATCCTCGCCAACCTTTAGCCCGAAGCTTTCAACTTCCGGAACAAACATTTCTTCAGTTGTTCCTGGATAGGTTGTACTTTCCAGGATCAACAGCATACCACTGTGGAAATACGGTTTCATCGAATTCAGGGCAGATATAATGAAACTGACATCCGGATCGCCGGTTTTATTAAGCGGTGTGGGGACAGTAATGATAACTACTTCCACATCTTTAACAGCACTGTAATCTGTAGTAGCTTTTAACGTTCCAGCGTCAACAAGCGGTTTTACGTTTTCCGTATCGACATCCTGGATATAACTTTCGCCCCTGTTAACCTGTTCAACTTTATCTTCATCAAGCTCAATTCCGATAGTTGGGAATCCGGCACGGGCGGATAACTCAGCCATGGGGTAACCGACATAGCCCATACCGATGACAGCAACTCTGGCTGTTCGATTGAGAAAACGTTCCTTGAGGAAATCTGCCTTATTCATCACGTATACTCGCAGGTAAATGTTTAGAAAAATTTTATAAAGTTATTCTCCGTAATTCATCGGATGATGACTACAGAACCTTAAAGTTATTATCAATATTATATTTCTAACAGCATTTTTCATATCAAAATCAGTACACCTCGATTCTGCATAATTGAATGACCAAATCTATATTGGGTTAATTACAATCGCAAGATCAATAAATAATGATTAGAATCGGAGCCAGCCAGACCAGTACAAAGATTCGATTCAGTACTTAAATTATAGCAACAAGAATTCTTAAGGATTTACTTTATCAACTAGTAAGGCATAGACAGTGTCCCATAGTTTACTTTTCATCCCCAATCCGCTTGACATGTCCTCGGTACTAATTTACTTTTCAATATCTGGAATTGAATATTACAGGGAATCTGTAAATATATAGGTTTATTAGCGAGTACATCTTGATGTACACCAACTATGAGGCGTGGTATGTGTATCCATAGAAGTTCAGTCGGTCATGCCCGGTATATGTATCCGTTTCTGATATTGGCGTTATTGATCTTTTTAGCGCCGGTCAGTTCTTTTTGTGAACAGCTGAATGGTGGGTACTCCATGCAGTATGCCACCAGCGCACTGACGATTCCTTTCAGGGCTCAGCAATACGTGGTACATACTCGTGGCTCAAGCGTCAGCACCGATGCCGGTACCTGGACAAATGCTACCGGGGCATTCAGTTTCAGTTATGGTTACAAGACGAACCTCGAACTTGAATTGACAGCTATCTTGTACCAGGACCTGAACCTCGCAGCTGAATACACCACTGAAGAACCCGGGCCAGAAGATGAAAGGCAAGCAACTAATATTCCTGACAACCTTTATTTCCGTTGGAAATATGGAAATATGCGTTTGACCAGCGGCCTGCCGTTGTTCTTTGGAGTCCAGGGAACAGCTCATATGCGCCTCTCGAAGGGTACTATCACCAACGTCTGGTTGGAGCCCTATTACGGGGACAAAATGTCCACCCAGATAAACCTTTTGTTCAGTTATATTTCCAATCCACTTTATCCTGATGATGGATTCCAGGCGCATTATAATGTTGGATACATCAACCTTAATGACGCTGCTACATTCAGCAAGTCAACAGACGCGTTGAAGGTTTACTTCGGTCTCTATTATCCATTTTCTCCACGATTTGCAGGAATGCTTGAAACCCAGGGTACATACTTCTTCGGTTATCCTGAATTTGCCGAAGATATTTTTTCCATGGAAGAATACGGCTACATCACGCCTTCCATCCGGTACCGTTTTTCAAATATTGTATCATATGTAGGTGGTGTTGATATCCTTTTCTACGAGGGTGAGGAAAATACATCTCCACTGCTCCAGCCTGAGGGATTCCCGAACTATCCCGGTTGGCGAATCAGCAGCAAGCTGGTCTTTACCCCAATTATGGGTGGAATCGAAGGTCCCGGGTATACTACCGGAGCTTACATGCCGGGAGCTATGCCCATGGCGCAGCCATCTGCCGTAGGCGGAGCATACGGCGCAGCCAACCGCGCGGCATTGTATGACTGGGGTGGCAGTGTCAAGGACGATGTCCAGTACATAGAAGTTGAGCTGGATAAGATCCGTGAAGACCGCCGTAAAGCAGAAGAAAAGCTTCAAAAGATCAAAAAGAAACTGAAGAGTGGTAATAAGTAATCAAGTCCTAGACTTTTATATAGATAATAATCAGACCGGTTGAAAACCGGTCTTTTTTATATTCCCCAACCAATCTAGCCATAACTACTCGTATCAAAATGTGCTTGTGTAGCCTAGGTTGGCTTTAATCCTCTTTAGTTTTCCTGCCTATTTCAGCTTTTGCGAAGATAGAAACGCAGGTGACTGCAACCCGGGCAATTTTTCCTTTAATCCCATCAAATTATACTCTCGAGAGTTTTTTGGAAACTTTTTCACGGTTGAATTGTCTTATAGGTATACCAAATCCCAAATCATTATTTACCTGGAGTCAAACATGCAGAAGATGAGAAAAATTTCCTTTACTATACTGCTTCCGATCGCGGTTGTATTGGCTACCGCGATGTTGTCTGTCCCGGCATTTGCCGGTGAAGAATGTGATTGTGATGATAAAGATTGCAAGTGTTCCAGCTACGCTTTCCTGGGTGTGGTTACGACCGAGTTGGATGACGCTCTCCGTGAAGCCCTCGATTTTGAAGAGGCCGGTGTCCTGATTGAGGACGTTGTCAAAGGTTCAGCTGCTGAGGAAGCCGGGTTAAAAGAGGGTGACATAATCATGGAGCTGGCAGGTACTCCAATATTTACCGTTAAACGTCTCAGCAAGACCATCAAGCGTCACGATCCCGGTGAAAAGGTGGGTATTCTTCTTTTCCGTAAGGGTAAAAAGATGGATATGAATGTTGCCCTCGGTGAAAAGAAGCACGAGAAACATACTTATTTACATGAATTCCACGATAAAGGTCACAAAATCATCAAGAAGATGGGACCGAAAATGAAATGGCACCAGAAAAAATCAAAGCCTGATGTTTGGCTAGGAGTGATGCTTGATGACCTTAATGAACAGCTTGGTGAATATTTCGGCGTGAAAAAAGACATGGGTATCCTGGTAACTGAAGTATTTGATGGTTCCCCTGCAATGGAAGCCGGATTAAAAGCGGGTGATGTGATTATAGATATCGCCGGTATAGCAATCGAAGAAGTCAGCGATGTCCACGAAGTATTCGAGGAGAAGGAACCGGGTGACGAAGTTGATATTACTGTCATGCGTGACCGTAAAAAGACCAAGATTAAGGCTACACTAGGTGAATACCCTGAAGATATGGATTATGGTTGGAATGAATTTGGCCAGGATATCGAGGTTATGGTCGAAGAGTTAATGGATGATATCGATATCGACCTGGACGACCTGAAATTGCACGATATTTATATAGATACTGATGAGTATGATGATGATGAAATAATCATCCTCGATGAAGACAGGGTATCAGCAGATGAGCCACTTCCGATGGCATGGCAACTTGAAAACGGCAACCTGGTGAATTTTTTCGATATTGATGAGTCAGCAAGAGACGATAACGTGATAATTTTTGATCCTGTCCTCGATACTTTTCTGACCGACGAGATGCATGATAGAATCTATCAGCAGGAGGAAGGCGGAAATCTTCCTGACTAGGGTAACAATAATAATTAGTCGATTCCTGGATCATGAATAAGTGGGTGAGGACGTCATTCCTGCGAAAGCAGGAATCCAGTGTCGTTGGTTTTTTGGATCCTGCACAGGAAATTATCTTCCACTTCAATATCAAACATATTTCTAGTTAAGTTCAAAGCAATATTAATCTGCATGATATAATATTGCTTTTTTTATGTTTAGCTATGACCAGGATAAAACAAAATTTCTCTCGGGACTGCAAACATTGATTTTTTTCTAATATTATCTTATAAATTAATATCCTATTTTATCTATCACACCTCATTAATAGAAAGAAGAGATACCTCAATATGACAACCCGGGAAAAACATAAAAAAGCAGCAAAAAAAAGAACGGCATCATCGAAAAGTAAAAAGGGTAAAAGAAGCACAAAGATTTTTGTGCTGGATACAAATGTCCTGCTCCATGATCCGACGGCAATCACGCGCTTTGAAGAACATGATCTCGCAATCCCCATTACCGTCCTGGAAGAAATTGACCACTTCAAACGTGGAACGGATACTATAAACTTCCATGCGCGTGAAGCAGCAAGGACAATGGACGAACTTGCGGCCAAGGGCAGGTTGACACAGGAAGGTGTACCTCTCGGTAACGGTAATGGTAACCTGAGTATTGTAGTTTCCGGTCAACCGCATGAAAAAGTAAAAGCGTCTTTCATGCAGGACATCTCCGATCACCGTATCCTTTCGTCAGCCCTGATGGTCAATGAACAGAATCCAGATCGAGATGTTGTCCTGGTTTCGAAAGATGTTTCCCTCAGGCTAAAAGCACGAAGTCTTGGCCTCCACGCTGAGGATTATGAAAATGATAAGATTCCCGATTTTGATAATCTCTACAAGGGACGATACGACCTTGCGCATGTAGATGATGCCATCATCGATAAATTATTTATAGAACCCTACAATATTCCCATTGAAGACCTGGATTTTGATGAACCTTTCCCAAACGCCTTCTTTATTCTTAGGGGTATGACTAAAAGCGCTATTGCCAGGTACGAGGTCAGGGAACGGGCCTTGGTCAGGGTGGAGAAGAGAACCTGTTTTGGTATTTATCCCAAGAACAGTGAACAGACATTCGCCCTCGATGCATTAACAAATCCGAATATCCAGCTAGTAACTCTTTCCGGGAAAGCCGGAACAGGTAAAACCTTACTTGCTTTAGCAGGAGCTCTTGAATCACGGCAGAAATACCACCAGATATACCTTGCGCGTCCTATTATCGCACTCTCAAACAGGGATATTGGCTATTTGCCCGGTGATGTCCATGAAAAGATTGATCCCTACATGCAGCCGTTATGGGACAACCTCGGTGTCATTCGAGGGCAGTTTAAACAGAATGACAACAATTATCTCAAAATCCAGAATATGCTCGATACCGAAAAACTGACAATCAGCGCTCTCGCGTATATTCGTGGAAGAAGCCTCAACAGGATTTATTTTATTGTCGATGAAGCTCAGAATTTGACCGGTCATGAGGTTAAAACCATTATTACTAGGGCTGGTGAGGGGACAAAGATTGTCTTTACAGGTGATCCTCAGCAGATTGACTCACCCTACCTGGATTCCCGTTCAAACGGTCTTTCAAAGATAATCGACAGGATGAAAGGGCAGGAGATATACGCCCATATTTCGCTGGAGAAGGGTGAACGGAGTATGCTGGCAGACCTGGCTTCTTCGCTACTTTAATACTTCATTGTTGAGAGAAGGCCATATACGTCATCGCGAGTGTAGCGAACCGAAAAGTCAGTGTAACTCGGTGGGTGTTGTTACCCACCACCAAAGCAATCTCTATTTTTATTTAATTAGCAAAATTTTCCTGAACTGATTCAATTGTCCTCTTTGGGTGGCCCTGTTGGCTTCGACAACAGGGTTTATTATAATGCTCTAAAGCTATATAGATGCGGGTGCCCCTGTCAGCTTCGATGACAGGGTTTAATAATTACAACCGGGTGGCCCGACATCATTGTCGGGTTTCTTACTGGCTTTATATAATTTGGGGAATTGTAAGATCTATCAAATAAGGAATAGACCCTGTCATCGAAGCTGACAGGGCCACCCCCTTTATTTTTATTTTATTAGTAAGACTTTCTGCATTTCTTGATATGTTCTTGATATTACTAACTGCACAAAATAAATCCCACTGGAAAGTCCTGATCCATTAAAAACATAATCATGGTATCCGTAGCTGAATTGCCCTTCAGAAAGTGAATACACTTTCTGCCCGGTGGTGTTGAAGATTTGCAGGGAGAGGTGGGATGGTTGAGGTAAGGCAACGGTTATAGTAGTTGAAGAGTTGAAAGGGTTGGGATAAACGGATTGAATCGCAAACTCGGCGGGGATGCTGGAAGCAAATGGATCATTCACAGCATTTGTAGTATCTACTATAGTAAAATGCCAGAACTGTTCTTCGGCCCATAGTTCAAGCCCATTATCTGCAACTGCCTTAACATCCCAGAAGTATTGTGTGCCTGGTACTCCCGAGAATACAAAGGTTGTATCTGTCGATTCAGCGATTATTTCATCGTTGTCTGGATCATCATGGCATTTAATATTATAAGTGATGTCTGTCTCGAAATTCGGAATTGCCTGGTTCCAAACAAGGACAACCTGTGTATCGGGTGTTGTGAATCCAGGTTCCGGTGATTCAAGGTGAAATGCTTCTATCTCTGCGTCAATTAACCTGTTTTCAAACCAGGCGAACATTGGATATTGACCTGCAGTCGCCAATATATCAGGATCACCATCAAAATCAAGATCTATGATTGACATACAATTAGGTCCGATTGGACCATAGAAATTCGGTGCTAACAGGGTTTCTTCAAAATTCTGATCCCCATCATTCAGCCATAGTGTGATTTCACCCCAAGCTCCGTTAAATTGATCGCCTGCCGCAGCAAGAAAATCCATGTCTCCATCAAGGTCAAGATCGCCAGCTTCAACCGCAATTGGTTCGCTATAAAAACCGATATGGTGTTCGCTGAAACCCGGATTATCATTCCCGTTGTTTTCATACCAGTACAAATCGTCGTAAGCTGACCCAGGATTAATAACTAAATCCAAATCATTATCACTATCCATATCAGCAACATCGAATGCTATGCCGAGTTCACCACCATTGATCGTTAAATTGTTGGAAAAAGATAATTCACCGAGATTTTACATCCACCAGTATCCACTAGGATTTGAATTTGCCCTGTAATAAACTATATCCAAGTCTTCATCACCATCCAAATCATCGAGACTTAAATCAAGAGGGCCCCAGCCAGTAAATTCAAAAGTGAGTGAATCGAATAAACCCTCACCAAGATTTTCAAATACTATTATTTTCTCTGTGAAAATGATTTGACCCCATAAACCACTAGTAACTATATCTATATCTCCATCATTATCTAAATCACCTGTCCCCACGGGACCATGAATTCTCTGATCAGGAAGCAGATCGTGCACAATGAATGAAACAGGATTATCACCATTGTTCTCCCACCATTTCAAACAATTACCCCAATCACCATTATTAGAGCCAGTTGCAACAATATCCATATCACCGTCGTTATCAAGATCTTCAGCTTTAACATGCAAGCCAAATTCCAGATTATCCGGTAAAAAATGGCCGTCGAATTCTGGAGGCTGTCCCCCGAGGTTTTCCCACCACCTTACAGGATCATTCCTACCTGTACATATGACATCAAGATCACCATCACCGTCAAGATCAGCGGCATCTTGAGACAATGGATCGACCAGGGCTGTTGATATTGTATGCCATGTGAAATCCGGTTGAGCTAAACAGGGCGAGAACAAGAAAAATATTAATATTATTGCCAGGAAACTTTTCTTGGTTTTCATAAGATATTCCTACTGTTAATATCTAAAATAGTAAATTTCCCTGTTTGTTCCAAATCAATATTCTAATTCTAACCTTATAAAAAACAAAACGACGCTGGATCCCCGGTCAAGCCGGGGACGACACTAAGCGTCATTCCAATCTACCAGTTGTGGGTATATGTTCGTGTTAGCGAGAAACACAGATATCAGGTAGTCGCCTGATTATCAGGGTTTGATTAAAATATTTTTTATTTATTGTGTAGAAACCTTTAACGACACTGGATCCCGGATCAAATCCGGGATGACATCGTTGGTGAGTAGCCCGGATAGTCAGGCGATTGCCTGACTATCCGGGTATTGTTTTTTAGGACTGAGATTGCTCTGTCGCTTCCACCTTCGCTGAAGCTACGGTGGACAGGTCGCTTTCCACCACGGCGGACAAGCCTCGCAATGACGACTCTTTCTCCCGGATTCACGAACACGCGCAATCCGCCATTGGCGGATAATTCCGGGCTACTATTCTCTTGCTTCGTTTGATATCAAGTGCGGCAAACAGGTAGCCCGGGATCAGTGTATCCCGGGGAATTCAGGATAATGTCTACTTACTGCGTTTTATGCCAAGCGCGGCAAGTTTTTTATGGAGGTGTGTCCTCTCCAGCCCGATAAGTCTCGCGGCCTCACTGACATTACCGTTGGTATGTTGCATCACCGCTTCCAGGTAATCGGTCTCGGCCTGGATTCTTACATCGGCCAGTGGTGTACCGATTGGTGCGGTTTTCTGTTGAGAACCACTGACCATTGTTTTATCCGGATCAAATATCTCTGAAGGCAGGTCATCAACCAGCACTTCGTAACCGGAGGATAAAATAGCTATACGTTCTACAACATTCCTTAGCTGCCTGATATTTCCCGGCCAGGAATATTGTTCCATTTTTGCCATGGCAGCAGGGATGAGGGTATGTTTTGGTAAACCAGCCTGATGGAATTCGTCGAGGAAATGGTTAACGAGGACGGGGACATCACCCTGCCTGTCTCTCAACGGCGGTAAATCGAGTACCAGGACAGCGAGGCGGTAATAGAGGTCATCGCGGAAATTATTCTCTTCCACTTCCTGTTTCAGGTCCCGGTGAGTCGCGGCAATTACTCGGACATCTACCTTTTCCGTCTTGGAAGCTCCTACAGGTTCGAACTCACCTTCCTGGAGCACCCTGAGAACCTTTGCCTGGGCTTCCACACCCATGTCTGCAATTTCGTCAAGGAAGAGTGTTCCTTTATCAGCCTGTTTAAAAGTACCGGTTTTATCCCTTAATGCACCGGTAAATGCTCCCTTTACGTGACCGAATAAAACACTCTCAACCAGTTCCCTGGGAATGGCAGCACAGTTGACCTTTATAAACGGATATTTTGCCCGAACGGACTTCTGGTGAATTTCACGTGCTACTAACTCTTTACCTGTCCCGGATTCACCCAGGATCAGAACTCGCCCTTCTGTGGGGGCTACTTTGTTGATCCAGGTCCTGACCTCATCCATTTGAGGTGACCTGCCGACAATATCTCCACCACCGGCCAGACGTGCTACTTCCTTGCGTAAACCGCTGACTTCGAGGGTGTTGTTGATGGTAACCAGCAGTCGATCCCTGTCGACAGGTTTTTCAAGGAAATCAAACGCTCCACGTTTTACAGCTTCAATAGCATCCTTGATGGAACCATGACCGCTGACAATGATTACAGGTAATCCGGGTTGAATTGCCTTGAGCTCTTCCAGCAGATCCATTCCATTACAGTCGGGCAGTTTCAGGTCGAGCAGCACTCCATCAGTTTTTTCAGAAGCAATCTTTTTCTTCGCTTCCGCACCGTTTTCGGCTTCCCAGACGGCAAAATCCTGTGATTCCAGTACCATCCGTAGTGTACGCCGGATATTTTTTTCGTCGTCAATAACGCCGAAGGAAATGGATTCGCTTTTTTTCAATTTAAATCCCGTTTAGTGTTTCAAGGTTGAAGTCAAAATCACTGAAAAATAAGATAAATCACTAAGTTTTGAAACAGGCAGGAGCTTTCGTGAGTATGACTAAAACATTGGCATCAAGTTGATTCCTTGAGGTATCCGCTCGCCGAGCGGACTATTTGGAGATTAAAGGAATAGTTTCTATTTTAACTTTTTCATAATTGAAAGCAGAGAAAAGAGATAAACCTGCCAGTTGGCAAAATAATCAAGAGCTAGTCAGAAGGAGGGCTTATGGCAGTCGGCATCGTCGGTTGGGGATGTTACCTTCCCCGGAATCGAATTAAACTGGAAGAAATAGCGTCCGTATGGGGAGCCGATGCCCCCAGTTATAAAAAAGGACTGTTACTGTATGAAAAATCAGTACCATCACCTGACCAGGACGTAATAACACTCTCCGTGGAAGCATCACGGTATGCAGTAAAACGTGCCGGTATTGATCCCAAAAAGATTGGTGCAGTTTATATCGGCAGTGAATCACACCCCTATGCTGTTAAACCGAGCGGTACAACTGTTGCTGAAGCCATAGGATGTTCCAACGATGTTCATTGCGCTGATTTTGAGTTTGCCTGCAAGGCAGGTAGCGAAGCGATGTACGTCGCACATTCCCATGTAAAAGCCGGTGAAATGCCTTACGCCATCGGTATTGGCGCGGACACTTCACAGGGTGCTCCGGGTGATGCTCTCGAATACAGTGCCTCAGCCGGTGCAGCGTCATTTATCATGGGCTCAAGGAACGTTGTTGCGACAATTGACTACACCCATTCATGGATGAGCGATACACCCGATTTCTGGCGCAGGGAGCACGAACATTATCCCCAGCATGCCGGAAGGTTCACAGGAGAACCAGCATATTTCAGAACAACAATGGGTGCTGCAAATGCATTGATGGAGAAGAGCGGTCTCAAGGCAGATGACTTCGCTTACTGTGTATTCCATCAGCCGAACGGGAAATTCCCGCAGCGCGCGGCAAAAATGCTTGGATTCGACATACGGTCTGAACAGTTTACCACCGGTTGGCTTTCACCGTGGTTGGGTAACACCTACAGTGGTGCTTCACCAATCGGATTAGCTGCTATCCTCGATGTTGCCAAGCCTGGCGACAAGATTATGATGGTCAGTTATGGTTCCGGTGCCGGTTCGGACGGTTTCGTTTACACCGTTACCAAGAATATTGAAAAAGTCAGGGACAAAGCTCCGTTTACCCGTCCCCAGCTGGACAATAATAAACATTACCTGTCCTATGGTCAGTATACAAAATTCAGGAGAAAAATCCTGAAAAATTCCTGACAGTTTGACTTGGTGAGATAAGTTTAACTGCAAAACACATCAAAAACACAAAGTAGGAATATGGTAACCTATATCTTAATACTGGTGTTTTTATCAATCCTGATGGTTGACTGGTTGTGGATTCACAGGATAACCAGGAACTGGATGAACAAATTGTGGATTGTAGTATCTCTTGCCTGTTTTTACCTGGTCTGGAAACTGATCCACATTGACAATATGCAGATAGCTTTTGTTGCGATTGTTTACTTCGTCTTCGGGATCGGTTACCTGTTGATCGGTTTAAACAGGTTGGTCAGGAGACCATTTGGACACTAACGTTCGATAGAAAAAAATAAAAATAAGCATAAGGATTGACCTATGCGTGATGTAGCTGTTATCGGCATCGGCATTACAAAATTCGGCGAACTCTGGGAAAAGAGTATGCGGAATATATTCGTGGAGGCTGGTAAAGCCGCGATGCTTGATGCCGGAGTGGATAAACTGGACTCGATGTATGTCGGTTGTATGTCCGGCGGACTATTTGTTGGACAGGAGCATATCGGGAGCCTGATGGCTGATTATCTCGGTGTTGCCCCGATCCCGGCAATTCGTGTCGAAAGCGCGTGCGCCTCAGGTGGCGCTGCTTTCAGGCAGGCTTACATCGAAGTAGCCAGTGGAATGAGTGATGTAGTTCTCGCCGGTGGTGTTGAGAAGATGACGGATGTAGATGGTGCGATGGCAACTTACGCCCTTGCCACTGCCGCCGATGCCGAGTACGAAGGATTTATGGGAGCCACTTTCCCGGGATTGTACGCCATGATGGCAACGGCACATATGAAGAAGTATAAGACTACTTCCAAGATGCTTGCCCATGTTGCCGTCAAGAACCATGAAAATGGTAACTTGAACCCGATGGCGCAGTTCCCTGGAAAAATAACCGTGGATGGTGTTCTCAATTCAACGATGGTGGCAGATCCCCTGCATATCCTTGACTGTTCCCCGGTCACTGACGGTGCAGCGGCAGTTATCCTTGCCCCGGTCGAGCTGGCGCAAAAATTGGGTAAAGCACCTGTCAGGATTATCGGCAGCGGGATGGCAACTGATACAATCGCCCTGAACGGTCGTGATGATCTGACTATCCTCAATTCAACAAAGGTTGCCGCGAAGCAGGCGCTTTCGATGGCCAAGATGAAAATCGAGGATATGGATTTCGCTGAAGTTCACGATTGTTTCACTATCGCTGAGCTTGTTGTTCTTGAATCGCTTGGTGTATTTAAGCGTGGACAGGCAGGACCGGCGACTGTTGCAGGTGAAACTGCCAGGAATGGTAAATTCCCGGTTAACCCATCTGGCGGCTTGAAGAGTAAAGGCCACCCGGTCGGTGCGACAGGAATTGCCCAGATAGTGGAAATGGTCAAGCAGCTCCGTGGAGACGCTGAAAACGGCCGTCAACTGAAGAACGTCAAGCGTGGCCTGGCCCAGAATATGGGCGGCAGTGGTGGCAGCTCAGTCGTTCATATCCTGGAGGTGTAAGATGGCACAGACTCTAACTGCACGCGTCTGGCGGGAGCAACCGCAACGTTACCGTTTGATCGCCAATAAAGATAAAAAGACCGGTGAAGTATACTTCCCTCCAAGGTTGGTCAGCCCCGGTGATCTGAAAGCAAAGTTCACCGATGTTGAACTTGCAGGGACAGGAAAGATTGTTGCTTTCACGGTTATCCGTGTAGCCCCGGCACCGTTTACCGACCTTTCACCTTACGCCCTGGCGATTGTCAAGACGGATGAAGGTGTACAAGTTACAACGCAGATTGCTGATGTTGATGTCAACAAGGTAAAAATCGGCATGAAAGTCCGTTTCGAATTCCGTCGTATTTTCGAGGACAACGAAGCGTCGGTGATCTATTACGGTTACAAGGCGGTACCTGCTTAGACGAGAAATTAATAGTCTTGTTAAGATATAAAGGGCTGCTGATCGGCAGCCCTTTTTCTTAAAATTGAATCTCCAATATGGGTGACCCGACTTGACTCGCAAGTCGGGTTTCTTAAAAATAGTTCATGATTATTACTTTATGACATTGATTTCCCTTGAAGCCTTCATATAGTTTATTATAAACATCTTTGGGGGAAACGATGAAAAATCATCTTTATAATTACCTTCTTGGTTTTAAGTTCGCACTAGCTATGATAATAATTCTGGTATTTTCGAATCCGGTACATTCATTGTTAGCTTTCAGTTGGAAGATTCACATATCAGGACAGACATTGGGAGCCTGTTCAGTATACAGTGTTGATCTTGATGGAGATGGAGATAATGATGTTCTATCGGCATCATTCGATGATGATACGAACAATCATAAGATTGCATGGTATGAAAATCTAAACGGGTACGATAGTTTCGGACCTCAAAGAATCATAACTGAAGATCCATTCGGACCACATTCAGTTATTAGTGCGGATATTGATGGAGATGGAGACAATGATATAATTGCAGCATTTGGAGCCGATAAAATTGCATGGTATGAAAACCTGAACGGGCCAGATAATTTTAGTGAACAACGGGTAATCACTACTGATGTGGATGCAGCCTATGCGGTTAATTGCTCTGATTTAGATGGAGATGATGATTTGGATATACTTTCCGCATCACTAATGGATGATAAAATTGCATGGTATGAAAATACGGATGGACAAGGAACTTTCTCAGACCAAGTAATAATAAGTGAGATTGCTGATGGAGCGAGAGATGTTTTAACGGCTGATGTTGATGGAGATGGTGACCTAGATGTTTTTTCTGTCTCTGATAATGATAACAAAGTTGCATGGTATGAGAATTTAGATGGACTTGGATCTTTTGGATATCAACGTGTAATTTCAAATAATGCTGGATCCATAAGGTCAGTATCTAGCGTCGATATTGATAGTGATGGCGACTATGATGTGATAATACCTGTTGATGACGAGGTTGATGCTATTATTTGGTATGAAAATATTGATGGGCTAGGCGATTTTGGTCATTCGCATATAATTACCACAGAAATAAATCGACCACGTGAAGTGTATTGTTCAGATATAGATGGAGACGGTGACTTTGATGTTCTTTCTGCCTCAACAAATGATGACAAAGTTGCATGGTATGAAAATATTGATGGATTTGGCAATTTCGGTTTACAACAAATAATTACTTTAGATGTAAATTGTCCAGTTTCAATATTTAGTGTGGATTTAGATGGTGACCAGGATTTTGATGTTCTATCTGCATCAGTACACGATAATAAAATTGCCTGGTACGAAAATATAGATGGACTTGGGAGTTTTGGTCAGCAAAAGAATATTTCACCGGGCACAGATAGACCATCATCAATTTTCAGTGTTGATATAGACGGAGATGGTGATAAAGATGTAATGGTGTCAGCTTCGGGAAACAACTCTATTGTGTGGTATGAGAATATTGACAGCAATGGAAGTTTTTATCCTCGACAGGTTATTACAACTGATGCATTGAATGCTACATCAATTTTCTGTATTGATCTGGATGGAGATGGAGACAATGATGCAATTTCAACATCTTCAGGAGATAGTAAAATCGCTTGGTATGAAAATACTGACGGATCAGGGAATTTCGGACAACAACAGGTAATTTCTCTTGATGCAACGGAAGCGATATCAGGATTCAGTGCTGATTTGGATGGTGACGGTGATAATGATATAATTTCAGCCTCAATAATTGGAATCAATATCGCATGGTACGAAAACATTGATGGTCTTGGAGATTTCGGTCCACCAATTCCGATCACATCAGAAGCGGAAAACATTCAATCAGTCTTCAGTATTGATATAGACAATGATGGAGACAACGATATCTTATCAGCATCTTCATACGCTGAGGATGTTGATGGCAAAATTGCTTGGTATGAAAATATTGACGGGATGGGAATTTTCGGAGAACAGAATATAATTTCTACAGATGTAATCAATGCTAAGTCAATTTACTGTAAGGATATAGATGGAGATGGTGACGCAGATGTGATCTCAGCATCGCAAGATGACGATAAAATAGCTTGGTACGAAAACTTGGACGGATCTGGTAATTTTAGTCCACAACTGATTATTCCTACTAACTGGATGATTTATAGGCCAGTTTCAGTGTATAGTGTTGATTTAGATGGTGATGGTGACAATGATGTTGTTTCTGCATCGCTGGGGAATGAAGAAGAACATGGATGGATTTTCTGGAATGAGAATACAGATGGATTAGGAGATTTTAGTTCAAATAAAAGTATATCAAGGTACGAAAACGGAGCCAATAACGTTAGATGTGATGATTTAGACGGCGATGGTGATGTTGATATTCTTTCAATATGTGAATTTGATAATCTTATTGCTTGGAATCGAAATTTGGGTTTTGTGGAAGTGGATGACTATGATTTAAACCCAATAATCCCTTTAAATTATAAGATTCTGTCAGTGCATCCCAATCCTTTTAATCCCTTAACCACGATTGAGATTGGCTTACCGATTGTCTCAAATATTCAGCTAATAGTCTATAACACACTTGGACAGGAAGTAACAACACTCTATTCAGGGCAGCACCCGGCAGGATATCATAGTTTCTCATTTGATGGCAGCAATTCAGCGAACGGGATATATTTTGTCCGGGCTTATGTACCGGGCAGGATGAACGAAGTTCGTAAGGTTGTATTGTTGAAATAGTCGATAAAACAGGCTGCCTGTCATTACAGGTATTTATGACAAAACTGCTCGCGTTAAAGCAGGATAAATAGCAGGGGAATATTATAAAAAATCTTGTTATGCTTTGTGCGGTGAACTTTCAAGCAAACTCGGGAGTAACAATGCCAGCGAACAAGTTATTGAAGCCAGTCCTGTTTTTCTTTCTTTATATATCTTTTCTAATAACGATACCTGTTTGTGCACAGGTGTTATCTTTCAGTGAACAAATTCTAATAGACGACCGAACAGACGGTGTTACATCTGTTTTTTGTGCCGACCTTGATGGAGATGGAGACTTTGATGTTTTGGCTGCTTCCTTTTTAGATCATGAGATTGCCTGGTATGAAAACACCGACGGGCTGGGAACGTTTGGTGAGCAGCAGGTAATATCCACAAATAATACGGGCGCTAAGTCTGTCTTTAGCGTAGACTTGATGGCGATGGAGACCAGGATGTCCTATCCGCTTCCTTCCTGGATGATAAAATTGCCTGGTATGAAAATACTGATGGACTCGGCAGCTTCGGTCCACAACAGGTAATTACCTACCTCGCAGATGAAGCTAACTCAGTTTTCAGTATTGACCTTGATGGTGACGGTGATAATGACGTGCTTTCTGCCTCCGCTTTAGGTGTTAATGTTGCCTGGTATGAAAATATGGATGGTTTGGGCGATTTTGGTGAACAACAAACTATCTCTGAAGAAGCAAACAACGCGTCATTCGTTTATTCTGCCGATCTCGATGGTGACGGGGACAATGATGTGTTGTCTGGTCATCTCAATGGAAATCATGGAGATGGTATGGTAGCCTGGTATGAAAATACTGATGGGTTAGGGAATTTTGGCACTCAGCAGGTTTTCGAAGGTTATGTGTGCTGCACAAGGTCTGTGACCAGTTCTGACCTGGATGGTGATGGTGATCCTGAAGTTCTTGCAGCTTCATCAGGCAGTGTATTGGGATACAGCAGTCTCACCTGGTATGAAAATACCAATGGTTTTGGAGAGTTTGGACCACGGCAGTTAATTACCTGCTGGCCCGGAGCCAATTCCGTATTCAGCAACGACCTGGATGGGGATGGAGATAACGATATCATTCTTGCGTTTTGGGGTGAGTTTGAAATTGAAGGCAGGATACACTGGTATGAAAACTTGGACGGTACAGGCAATTTCGGTGATTACCAGTTTATAACCTCTTACCCGGATGGAGCATCATGTGTTTTCAGTGCTGACCTCGATGGAGATGGTGACTTTGATGTTCTCTCGTCTTCCCTGGAACAGAGTGTGATTGCATGGAACAGGAATGATGGATTGCTCGGAGTTGATGATGACCGGCCGACACAACTTATTCCCGGTTCCTTTTTACTTCAACCGGCATTTCCCAACCCATTCAATCCTGAAACCACCATCAAAGTTATATTGCCGACAACTTCAGATCTCCGGGTAACTATCTTTAATATCTCTGGACAGGAAGTAACAACTCTTCATTCTGGAATTCAACCGGCAGGATTGCATAGTTTCACATTTGACGGGAGTAATCTCGCAAGCGGGATATATTTTGTCCGGGCTTATGTACCGGGCAGGATGAATGAAGTCCGGAAGATAGTTCTGTTGAGATAGTGTGATGAAACCCGATCCGCCAACCGGCGGATCGGGCCACCCTCCAAAAATCGTGTCAATTAGCATGCGGGGACAGGACTCCCACCTAAATGGTTCTTTTCCTGATAAACCCTGTCATCGAAGCTGACAGGGACACCCAAATCTTAATTTTATAATAATTATAGTTGTTGTCTGGCAGGCATGAATTTTTACCATACTAAATCAGCTTGCAGGGCAAGGTGATCGGAACTGAGTAGGTTGGTGAGGACTTTTGCGTTGGCAGCTGAAGTGAAACCGTCGTGCAGGACGTAGTCAATTCGCAGGAATGGATGTTCACGGTTCCAGGTGCCACCAAGTAAATACCCGGCATCAACCCAGGCATCCTGGAGTTTGGAATATATCGGACGAATACTGCGGTCTGTGGCAGTCGCATTCATGTCGCCCACCACCAATACAGGTACATGTGTTGTATCGACAACACTTGCGACAACTTCAGCCTGTTCCCTGCGGAATGACCATGCCTGTAAGAATCCGGAAAAACCGAGTTTACGGCTGTTTGATTCAAAATGGACACCGATCAGCCGAAGCAGATGGTCACCGTATTGGAGGTCAGCTACCCCAAATCGACGCCATTTCCCACGGAAGGATTCCACATGGAGTGTATTCTGGTTAACCAGTTCACCACGTGTTAGTAATACCAAGCCTGTACCTGAATCATCGCGTAACTTAAGGTATCGTCCCAGATATCCTTTCTCTTCAGCTATTTTGAAAAGTGAATCACGGAAGAAGGTATAAAACTCCTGCAGGATGACAATATCGACATCCTGTTTGACCATGTGATCAATTAGTCCTTCAGGCCATTGTACACCGGTATTATAGGTAAGTACTCTTACTCGTTCTGATTTTTCCAGTGAAACAGGTTCACTTTTCTGCAACGGGATTGTGTTGTAACCTTCAAACAGGAGGAGGGCAATGAGGAGGATCGACCAGGAGACACTTCTCCATCTTTTTACACGCAGATTGAGGATAAAAACAATGAGGATAAACGGGAAAAGGCATAAACGGAATATCTGGCTGCCGATGATCCATTCCAGTTCCATCAGGGGAAAACCGGGGGTAAATCTTAAACCGAGGAGTATAGTAAAAACAAGGAGGATCAAGTCGTATACAAACCTTGCCTCAACGGAAACAGATTTTACGCTTTTAGCTCGCCTTACTCTTCCCCCGAAGAATTTTCCCGGACCGGGGGGAGGTGGATCATCTACAGCAAACAATTAAATCATCCTCTGTTTAAATCTTGCGTACAAAACAGCGTTTCCTCATCAAATTATAAACTGTAAATGATTTATAAATCGAGTTTCTGTATTCCTCAATAAAGATTATGAAACAACAATATTGACGAGCTTACCCGGGACAACGATTGTCTTCCTTACCGTTTTACCGTTAAGATAAGGTTTCACTTTATCAGACTCCAGCGCAAGTTCCTTGATCTGATTTTCATCCGCTTCCGCGGGCACATTCATCCGGTCACGAAGTTTGCCATTCACCTGGACTACGATGGTCACCATTTTTGTAACAAGAGCGGATTTTTCAAAGTCCGGCCATCGCTCTTCGAAGACAGAGTTTTTTACGCCGAACCGTTCCCAGATCTCTTCCGCGAAATGTGGAGCAAAAGGTGCCATGATCCTGATAAACGCGTGGAGGAGTTTCCGCGCGGCATCAGGATCAACACTTGTAGTATTAATATTGCCAACCCAGAGATAGAATTCGTTAATAAACTCCATCATCCGGCTGATAGCGGTGTTAAACGTAAAATCTTCCAGGTCTTCACTGACAGCCTTAATTGTCTGGTGTAATGTCCGGAACAATTCCTCGGGATAATCCTCCTTTTTAAGTACCAGGGTTTTCGGATCCGGACTATTCGCAAGGAACGTTTTTTCCTCAAATTTAACAGCCAGCCGCCATGTACGATTCAGGAAACGGTCAATCCCGGAGATACCCTCGTCAGACCAGTCACCACCTTCACGATAATCACCCATGAACATCATGTACATCCTGAAGACATCAGAGCCGTACTTGTCCACGAAGTTATCGGGATTTACAACATTGCCCAGGGACTTCGACATTTTTGAGCCGTTTTTCTTGATCAATCCCTGGTGAATCAATCGTTGTGCCGGTTCAGCTACCGGGCTGAGCCCTATTTCATGCAGGAATCGGGTAATGAACCTGAAATATATAAGGTGACCTGTAGCGTGGTCTGAACCACCGACATAAGTATTGATCGGCAGCCACTTTTTCATTCGGTCGAGGTTGAATGCTTTTTCTTCATCTTCGGCTGCCAGGTATCTCAGGTGATAGAAGGATGAACAAACGAATGTATCCATGGTATCAGGATCACGTTTAGCCGGTCCTCCACATTTTGGGCAGTCACAATTAATCCATTCATCCACAGCAGCCAGTGGTGACTTTCCCTTGGGCCGAAAATCCTTAATCTCATCAGGTAGTACCACAGGCAGCTGATCTTCCGGGACAGGAACAATTCCACACTTGGGACAGTGGATTATCGGTATTGGTGATCCCCAGTATCTTTGACGCGAGATCGACCAGTCGCGAATTCTGTATGTAATAGTGGGACCACCAAGGCTTTTCTCCTCCAACTTTTGAGGGATAACCTTCTTCCCCTTTTCGCTAGGCATCCCGTTAAAGTCCCAGGAATTAACCATGATGCCCGGATCTTCATAAGCTTCTCGCATTTCCTCGGCTTCCAGGAGACCGTCCGGTGGACGAATTACAACCTGGATTGGCAGGCTGTGTTTCAAGGCAAAATCAAAATCACGCTGGTCGTGGGCGGGAACGGCCATTACCGCTCCGGTTCCATAGCTGCTGAGGACATAATCGGCGATCCAGATTGGCAGCTTTTCTCCTGTGAATGGATGAACGGCGTAAGCACCTGTAAATACACCTGTCTTTTCACGAGTAGTAGAAGTACGTTCAACTTCCGAATAACGTGCCGCACGGTTAACGTATTCTTCGACATCTGTTTTACGATCATCCGTGACGATCTGGTTTACCAGCTCATTCTCAGGTGCCAGGACAACGTAGGTCACTCCGAAAACGGTATCGGGACGGGTAGTGAAAGTTTCAATATGTTGTTCTGAATCCGAATCGAGCGGAAATCGAATGAACGAACCTTCGCTTCGTCCGATCCAGTTCTGTTGACGTTTAACCGTACTCTGGGGCCAGTCAAGGTCTTTCAATCCTTCCAGCAACTCGTCGGCATACTTCGTGATCCGGAAAAACCACTGCGTCATTTTTTTCTGGATCACATCACTACCGCAGCGTTCGCAATGCCCTTCAGCTGTTACCTGTTCGTTGGCGAGAACAGTCTGGCATGAAGTACACCAGTTCAGAAGCGCTTCTTTCTGATATGCAAGATTATGTTCATATAGTTTCAGGAACAGCCACTGCGTCCACTTGTAATAATCGGGACGGCTGGTGACGACCATATGATTCCAGTCATACATTGCGCCAATTGCCAATAACTGGTCCATGATTGAGGAGATAGATGACTCAGTAACTTCCTTGGGATGAGTACCAACCTTGATGGCGTAATTTTCAGCCGGAAGTCCAAATGAATCGAAGCCCATCGGCTCAAACACCTGGTAACCCTGCAGTCGTTTAAAACGCGCATAGGTGTCCGTTGGGCCATAATTCCACCAGTGACCAATATGCAGTTTACTGCTTGAAGGATAGGAGAACATTACCAGGATATACTGCTTCTCCTTATCCGGTTCATCGAGATCAACCGAGTGAGTTTTGTTCTCTTCCCATTTTTTCTTCCATTTTATTTCAATCTCGTCAAATGGGTACCGGTCACTTTCCATCATTAAATCCTTCAGGCTGCGAATATTGAGTTAATTTAAACTGACAAAATTTTGAAATTCACATCTAACTTGCTTAGTGCGCCTGTTGTTTATAAACCAAAACCAGGAGCGTAATCTAAACAACAAGCCTCTATTTTAGTAATCCCAGGTTATATGAGCAAGGGATTATTTTATTTTTAGAGTAAGGTTGGGAATATTTAACCTGGATGAAGAAAATCTCCAGTTTTTTCCGAAAAGAGAGATATTAACTAATATACCGTTATTAATATGTTATTAACGAACCAGGATACCGATACCTCATTTCCGATATTTCCAGCAATGGCTTTAAAATTCTAACTCCGTTCCGCTTGAATAAAAATCGAAAGGAAATTACATTAACTTTCTTATAAAACATGGGTACTTCGTCATGCCCTTGAGCTTACTGCCGCAATTCCGCAAACCGTTGTTCACACTACTTAAATTGCTTCAAGGTTTGCCCGGGGAGCAAAAGTAAAACCTTCTTTTGATATACTGGAGAAATTATGGATGAGGAAGTTGAGGTTCTAATTATCGGTGCCGGACCTGCCGGTGTTGCCGCCGGTCTTGTTCTTGCTCGTGCAGGATTTGAAGTGATGATCCTTGAGCGTGGAGAAAAACCCGGATCCAAGAACATATACGGTGGAATTTTATTTACTCATCAACTTTTAAAGTTGCTCCCCGACGCGTACGAAAGCGCCCCAGTCGAAAGAAATGTTACACGACGTCGATTTGGTGTACTCTCCTCAGAAGCTGAGGTTGGACTTGATGTAAAAGTTTCATCCTGGCGTGAAAAGCCTTACAACCATACCGTAACCGCCCTTCGTGGTCGTTTTGATTCCTGGTTCGCTGAACAGGCTGAAGCGGAAGGAGCAATGGTAATCCCGGAAATGATGGTCTCAGAACTCCTGATAGAGAACAACCGTGTTGTTGGAGTAAAAACGGAGCCGGGTGGGGAAGAGATGAGGGCGAAAGTCGTAATTTCCGGTGAAGGTGTTCACGCGTTCCTGGCACGGCAGGCAGGCTTGATGGCACAGACACTTCCTCAACGCCACATGATTACCAATGTTAAAGAGGTTATCTCCCTCCCGAAAGAAAAGATCGAAGACCGTTTTCTCCTTGAGAATGGGGAAGGTGTCGCGATGGAGTATTTCGGTGACGTTGTCAAAGGTCTTTTTGGGATGGGATTTATTTATACTAATGAAGATTCTATTTCGATCGGGCTTGGGATGACCGTTCATAGCCTGATTGAGTCCAAAGAAACCCTCAACGATTTCCTTGAACATTTCAAAAATCACCCCACAATTCGCAAATTAATCGAGGGTGGTGAATCGATAGAGTATGCCTCGCATATGATTCCTGAGTTTGGATATAATCATCTACCGAAAATGACCATGCCGGGTCTGATTCTTGTTGGAGATACCGCTGGATTGATCAATGGTAGTTTTTATCATGAAGGAACCAACCTGGCAATGGGCAGTGGAATAATTGCCGCGGAAACTATAGTGGAAGCTAAGGAGAAAGGGTTGGATATCGGGTCAGCTGAAGCCCTGTCGCCCTACCGGGGAAAACTGGAAAAAACATTCATCCTAAAGGACATGTACAAATTCCGTAAGATACCCGATTTCCTCAACCAGTTCCCTCATTACCTGCGTGAATACCCTGATCATGTTACCCGGTGGCTGACAGATTATTTCACAATTGATGAAACACCCAAGGAAGAGGTTGAAAAGGGTATTCTTAATAAGATCAAGAAAGACATCGGACTCTGGCGATTTGCTGTGGACATGTTCAAAATGGGAAGGAACATGCGATGAGTAAAGAAAATCCAAAGACCATTGAAGATAAGCTGGGACTCCTATCCTATAACTGGGACAAAGTGAGCCATATTTCCGTTGACCAGGAAAAATTCAAAGCCGATAAACGATCCCCCAAACCCATAACATATGTCTGCCCAGCGAAGGTATACGAGGAAGATCCTGAAACGGGTGAATGTATTATAAACCATGAAAATTGTGTCGAATGCGGCACATGCCATGTAACATCTCCTGAGTATGTCAATTGGTTCTACCCGGTGGGCGGAAAAGGGGTAAAATACAGATACGGTTAATGCGTAAATATCTGCTGCTGTCAGCTCTATTACTGATAATTATTATTCCTTCTGCGTTAAATGCGCAGACCTGGCAGGATTCATTGCGCCGGGTTGACGATTTATACCGCCAGGGAAAGTTCACCGAGGCGGAACTGGCAGCTTTGCGTCTCTTAAATCGCTCAACCCACCTGTCTACCAACCAGCAGGCTGATCTGCACAGGACACTCGCATTTATTTCCATAGCCCGTGATGATCGTGAGGCGGGTATGGAACAGTTTATGAATGCTTTACGCCTGAACCCACGTCTGCACCTCGACAGAACTCTTACTTCACCCAAGATCTATTCCGTATTTGAACGGGCAAGGGAGTCCTTTGTCCAGATGAACAGGCAGGAATGGGCTGTGGCGGATGTAGCTATAACCTCTTACAGAATGAGACTTGAGGGCGGAAAACGAAGTCTATTGCTACCCGGACTGGGACAACTCTATAAAGGGCACCGTGAGAAAGGATATGCTTTCCTGAGTGCAACAGGAGTATCAATAATCGGGTTGGCAGTGTCACACAGTGTTGTACTCAGACGTGATGACCGCTACCATAACAGCAACGATCCGGATAAGGCAGGTCAATTGTACGAAGAGTATCGCAATGCCTGGCGCTGGAGAAATGGTTTTGGAATGGCCGTTATTCTCTGCTGGATCAGCGGATCGTTGGATGCATTCCTTACTGAGCCGGTATTTAATACTGAAGAACTGGATATATCATTCCAGGTATACCCGGATAATAACCAAAACATTTCCGCGGGATTTACCATTTATTTCTGATGAGTGCAAACAAAAATGCCTGTGATGCACGATGTGCACGATTTAATGAGACAGTATAGAGATAATCGAAGCATTTTATATTTATAAGTATACCTCATTGTAGTAGTTAATAGTTTGATAATATAATACATAGTAAACCTCCGAGACTTTTCCCCACAAATATCAGTCTTTTGGCATGCCCGTTGCACCAATACTATGCAAAGTTGGTTCTTTGAACCTGCGTATATGGAAGGCTTCCTAACGCATGCTGACTTGAAACGAATCAGGAAAGCAATATCTGCTTCTAGCACTGACACAGCACGGGCACTTGTACGATTTACTATGATCTTCTTCTGCACTGCTTCCTGCACGGTTCAACAATACTACTTCTTGCACTGTTTCAGCACGTTATAATTGCCTTGATTCCAGAACGGGATACTGCACGATTAGAACTTGACAACTTGACAGACATCTTGCACTGTTTCAGCACGGTTTACCTGCACAGCGACAGCACGGTTTCGGGACGGGAATCTAGCACGGTTTACACTTAATGGAAGCGGATGGACTCGGAATTTTTCCGGACGTCCCTGGAAGCAGGAAGCCTTTCATATCGGATACATAGCACTGCTACTATAGGGTTGGTTCTTCACTGGCACGGTTTACAAATTCAGCGAACTAACCCTTTTTCTGTCTGCAGGTTCGTATTCAGGCGTTTCCCTCAACGCCGATACCTGACCCCATCAAAAAGCCGGTTTATCACCGGCTTTTTGACTCAATAATAAACCGGGATGATATCATCCATCCCGGTTAATGATTATTAATAATCTGTTTGTATATTATTCCATTTCAGCTGTTGTCCAGCCAGCAATCCAGTTATTATTAGGATCAACGCCTCCAATAAAGTTTACTGCCTCGAAAAAGTTGTCAGACGGAGGAGTGGCAACTGTACTGGTCAAAACAGGTGAGTTCGCCAGTGGTGTAAAATCGGGATTAGTTTTACTTAAAGCTGCTGTGAGCATTGGATCATCAAATGTATTGCTGGTATTCAGGGTAGATATGAATGTTTCTGTAGTGAACCAGTATTCTGATTCATCGTTTTCACCATCTTCACCTGATTGCCAGTCAGCAGTGTTATAGAAAATCGAATTATCAACAATGAGATTACCGTTAAGGGTAGCACCCTCATCATCAGTAGCATTATTGAAAGTCGCGGCATGATCAATATCAATTCCGCAGTCGCCGAAATTAATTACAATGGCGTTTTTTATTTCAGCTGCAGTACCTTCACGGAGCAAGATACCGATATCACTTTCTGCACCGGCAGCATCTCCAACGAGGGTAAGGTTGTAGATGGTTGGGTGTGAACGCGGGATTGCTTCATTATTTTCACCGTTGTTATCGGCTTCAATTCCCTGGTCAGCATCATCGCCGTATTGCTGGCATACCCAGAACTGACCTTTTCCACGCCAGCCGTCCGTCCAGTCAAACTGGTCATCAGCTGCGCCGGTGATGTAGACGTACTTGGCAGTTGCTGTACCACCGAAGAACTCAATACCATCATCCTTGTTCATATGAACCTGGACATATTCTATTGTAGTACCGTTACCAACACCCTGGAGCGCAATTCCGTTAAGCTCATTGTCCGGCGAAATTTCACGACCGGCGAATTCAACACGGACATACCTGAGAATACCACTATCGTCTGTATCGTCAGTACCTCCATAACTACCGGTACCACCTTCACCGATTGCCTTAGCGCCTGTATTAAGGGTTGCACGGCCATTAATGATCAAACCACCCCAGTCACCTCGCTGACGGTTACCTACCTCTTTGTCGCTTGTGAAAACGATAGGTTCTGTAGATGTACCTTCAGCCATGATCTTGCTACCACGACGAATAACAAGCATACCGGCTGATGAAGATTCACCATAGATAGTGGTTCCCGGTTCTATTGTCAGGACTACTTCTTCAGCGTCAGCGCCATCATCACTCTGTACTTCTACACCAACAAATACACCACCACGCAGAAGGTATTCATTAACTGCTGTAAGTGTCATATCTTCAACTATTGTACCTGAGAGAATAACCGGACCACCAGAGGGGCCTCCACCACCAGTACCTTCATCATCATCTTCACTACAACCGATGAACAGTCCAAGATTAATAAAAAGACCAAGCATTACCATTATGCTGGACCATTTCCTAAACATTGTTTTTTCCTCCAATAAGATAAAAATGTCCTTTAAACAAACTTTAAAAGTTTGTTTTTTTAGCATTTATTATGATTTGATTAGTATTCTAACAGAAGGCTAACAAAATTACCTTGAGTAATTCATGCCTATAGAAAATACCCTTCCCTTTCTGTAAACTTCGGTGGGTAGATTTCCTTGTTCGTACCTGATTTCAGGATCAAGCGCGTTTTCTATCGCGGCTTTTAAACTGATCTGGCCGCCAAGATGTTGTTTGAAAGTCAAATCAACATCGGGATGTGGCAGTTCATAAATATCAGGCAGTGGTTTACTTCCGACTTCTGAAATCCTCTTTCCGTATATATGCAGGTAAGCGCTTGCGCTTGTGCCATACTTGGGATTAAAGTAGCTGAGTTCAGCATTTAACAGGTATGGTGATTGACCATGAAGTGGACGGTTTGACGATGTCTGGATACCTTTTGTAGAGTCGCTTAATTGAATGTCTGACTCAATCAGGGACAGGTTTGCAGAAGCTGAAAAATTATTCAGTCGTTCCGAAATAAATCCCAGGTGCTGCCTTATCTCAAACTCCACACCATAGTTGTTTGCACTCTCTGCGTTTTCGTAGGATACACGATTCTGCGCTGTCGCCTGGATCACTTTTTCGATGGGATTACTGAAGTTTTTATAGAACACTGAAACAGCTATCAAATCAGATGGTGCGCGTAACCATTCCCATCTTAAATCCAAGTTCCTGATTAAAGCACGTTCAAGCTGGGGATTTCCTACCACTGCATGCCCACCGATGATATCGGTAAACTCAAATGAAGACAGTTCCCTGAAATCCGGGCGTGAAACAGTCTGGCTTAATGCAAGCCTCAGGTTCATCGATTGTTTCAGCTTATATGTGAAGTTCGCCGCCGGCAAAATATCCGTATTATCAATTTCACCCTTAGTCGAAGTAGTCGTAGCCTGGAATAACTCATACGAGTTTACTTCCTGGTGGGAATGTTCTATCCTGACACCAACGTTTGCCATTAACCTGGGAAGGATCTCGAAATCAGCCATTACATATGCTGCTTCAAGTTCCTGTAAAGCATCATAGCTGTCAGTCGGCCTGGTTGCTTCACGTACCAGGAACCCACCTTGTGACGTTGAGTCTGTATATGCCCATTGACCAGGTTCAGTTTCTACTGAATCGGTATAGGTCCATGAGATAGCGCCTAGGTTTTCTGCATTGTAAAGGCTTTCCCCATCCTGTGAAAGGTCTATTGCTTCTGAAGTACCCGTTCGTGGCTCAAACTGGAAGAACCTTGTTTCAGAATCCCTTTTTCTTCTAAGTACATCAAATCCGGTTTTTAATTTCAGGTCTTTTCTTGACTTGATCGGACGTAGTACCCAGTCGAATGAACCGGAAAAAGTGTTATCTACAAGGTCGTTGTAGATTCTTGACCCACTCTGGGATTCATCAGCGAGTACGAAATCCTCGCCTGGATCTGCTTCGTATTGAATCTCACGAGTATCAGGTTCGTAACGTGTACCCCTGGAGAATGTACCGTTCCAGTCGATAGTCGAATTCAGGAAACCGGGCACGGCATGAGAACCGGACAACTGCGTTGTAAGGGTAGTCTTGCCGACAAAACGAAGCCTTGTATCATGAATATTTTTACCACGATCGTCGTTCCAACCTTCAAAATATCGTGTTTCATTCTCCAGGTCACGGTTATAAAGGATGTTCCAGTTGATCCTGGACATTGGCGTGATTTCGTAATTCAGCAGTGCCAGTCCACCAAGAGTAATGTTCTTTTTGTATGATTTAAAATCGTAAGTATGTTGAAGTGTTATCTCGTCGTTGTCACCACCCTTATAAATGTTCCTTTTAATATCCCTCATCGATGATCCGTTCTTATACAAGGTGGATACCATGTAGGATAACTGCCGATTAAACACCTTGGATTTTCCGGTCAGGGAGAAGTTATAGCTTGTGTTGGGTGCTGCCCTCGCTTCTTCCGTATTCCAGTTGTTATCGAAGGCTTCACTGAATCTTTCCATTTCACTTATTGTGTAACCACCAAATTGACCACCTTCAACAATTTTATTATTAGCGTTTACGATTTCGTCAGGAATTGATCTGCTACCGTCGTCAAATCCGAGGAAATCAAGCTCTCCTCCCTTATATGAAAGGAAATCCTTGAACGTGGTCTCTGAGTTATAGCTTGATGATACGCCAATATTCAGTGATTTTTTTCCGAACGCGTCCCAAGTGTCCATGTTGACATTACCACCACCAAACTCGCCGAATTGGTCAACGGTAAAAGATTTTTTAATCGTTACACGGCTCATCATTGCGGTAGGGAAAAGGTCCAGGGAAACAGCGCTCCTGTTCGGTTCTGTTCCTGCAACCTGCGCAGCATTTAAAGTGACTTTGGAATATCGTTGATCCAGGCCTCTGATTACGGGATCCCCACCGATAGTTGATACCCCGGTTACCCTGCGAATAACGTCAGAGACATCAGGATCTGGTAGTTTTTTCATCTGTTCACCGGAAATAGCATCTGCTATGGATGATCTTTTCATCCTGTCCTTAAGTTCCTGTTCTTCAGAACCCTGCGGTGCTTTACCGGTGATAGTTATATCCTTGAGTTTAAAAGCAGTCGATCTCAAGTTAAAATCAACATTTACATCATCATCTTTTTCACATTCGAGATTTGATACTGCCGGTTCATAACCGAGCATTGTTACAAACATTATATATGTTCCTGCTGGAACAAGGTGGATTGTATAAAATCCATCGAGATCTGTGGAACCACCCATCCTGGTATCCTGGAGAACAACATTAACACCTACCAGGGGTTCGCCGGATTCAGCATCAACTACTTTACCGGTTACCGTTGCAGCAAAACAATTCCCAGAAAAATATGTAATTAAAAGAATTAGAAGCGTTGCTGTCAGCTTTCCAAGCTTCACAACTTCCTCCTTATTTATTCGTACTTGACCTTTAGAACCTTAAATTTTGTCAATAAGAAATCGGTAAAGCGTTAATATCTTGTGAAAGGATTGTTAGGATTTTGTTTGGAACTCGGCTGAGAGACAGGTTATTGTTGTTATAAGTTGAAATATAATAATGAATAAGAAAATATAAATGAAATTGCTAGAGTTGTGTCAGGAGATAGATATTCGGACTTAAGTTTAATATTCACCTCGTAGGATTAGTCGCAACCGGATCTGATTCTCGACAATGTGGTAGAAAGACTACATCAAGTCGATAAATTCTATACTCAATTATAATGCTGACGATTATCGATAAGAAATAATTTATCAAGAACTTAGTGTTAGCACAGTAGAAACAGCTTCATTTTGGCCTGAACATTGCAAAAGTACATCTCAAACAAATTATAGTGAAAATAAGATGGAGTATAAGATGAACAGAAAATTTGCATTTATTCTACTAACAATATTGATCACAGGATTAATAATTGTTGGATGCTCATCTGAAGATGATCCCGTCAGCCCAGATGAGTACACAGTTGAAAATGACGACTACTTTGATGTCGCTGAAGACATGGCTGCTACACTTGCTTCTCCAGATGAAGGAATGCTGGGGCTCTGGCGGGACATGGATAATTTTACCAATCCTCCGATGGGACAGAATGGTAAGAGTTTTGAAAAAGATGTTATGGATACAACTTTTGTGCGTGGTCCATTTACCGTAACAATTGACCTGACATTCTATGATGCTGATGGTAATCCCTCAGAGATGTACGACTCGTTGACCACTGTCAGGATGACTGCGGAACACCAGATGGAAGGTACACTCCAGGGATTAAGGCGTTCGATGACAATAGAACATGAAAGTAGTGATGAGCTGGATGGGATCGCACCGGATGACACGATCTGCACATTAAACAGCCAGGCGGTTAGAAGAGTTTCAGGAAGTTTTATGCCCCTCTGGCGTCTGCAGGAAAGAGACTGGTCGGCATCTCATCATATTAATGTTGAAGATCTGAGCTGGCATGACAACGAGGTAGATTACCCATATCCTCTCGAAGGTGTCATTGATGCTGAAACCAACTTTGAACGCGAGGTAACAGGATTCGGAGCTATCAGAACCTACCAGGTAACAGTTGCTTCCACAACCACATTTGATGGTACACGTTACGCGATGATTGAAATAGATAATGGTCCAACTTTCTGGATTGATCTTGATACCGGCGAAGCTTACAGGGAACGCCCGGATGACGATAACTAGAACTATCTGTAATCATTAATCATATTATTTGCAATACTTTATTAAAATCAGTATATTTATAACAGCTAATATCCAGCTTTTGCTGGATATTTTTATCTTCAAAAGAACGGTAGAGGATTTATGGATATAGCACATTATGCTGAGTGGAGTTCAAGGCTGCTGGTGGCAATGCTCTCAGGGGCACTGATTGGATTCGAACGACAAGTCAGGGGGAAGGCTGCTGGGCTTAAGACGATTATTATGATATGCGTGGGTTCCTGCCTGTTTATGATCGTTTCCGAAATTGTCGGAACTTCGCAGATGTTAAAAGGTAACGTCCAATATGTAAGCGATCCGGGCAGAATTGCCGCACAGGTCGTAACTGGAATTGGTTTTCTTGGGGCCGGTGTAATAATGCTGATGAAACAGAAGATCAGTGGTTTAACAACCGCTGCCGTTATCTGGGTGACAGCGGGAATCGGAATGGTAATCGGGCTTGGATATCTTTTATATGGGGTAATCATCTCTGTATTTATAGTAATTATCCTGGTAAGCATTAATTTTTTCGAAAAAAACCTTTTATCAAAGTGGTTTGAGAAACGAAGTGACGAAGAATGATTAGAGAAATTTAATTGTTACAAAGAAAAAGTCTCTGCCTATTGGTAGAGACTATTGCTGTATTGTCAATAAATACTTGGATTTACTCCCTGAATCTATAGCCAACACCCCTGACCGTTTCAATCAGATCACCGCAACTTCCAAGTTTTCTTCTTAAACCGACAATCTGGACATCCACAGAACGGTCGGAAACAGGATGTTTTTCCCCATGGATCGCGTCCACAATCTGGTATCGGGTGAAGACCCATCCGGGACGTCGGGCAAGAAAGTGCAGGATGGCAAATTCGCTGTAGGTCAAGTTCACCAGTCGGTCACTGATACGAACTTCGTAACGGCCGGGATGGATCACCATATCCCTGAAGGAAAGGATTTCATCTTCGGCTTTTATTGCTTCACTTCCACGTCTCAGGACAGCTTTTATCCTGGCAATAACCACCTTTGGGCTGAATGGTTTTGTAATGTAATCGTCAGCTCCAAGCTCCAGGCCTGTGACAATATCAGTTTCCTCGTCCTTGGCAGTCACCATGATGATTGGAATATCCTGCGCTGCCTCATCGCGTTTTACTCGCCTGCAGTATTCAAGGCCATCTATTCCGGGTAACATCAGATCCAGGAGAGTGATATCCGGTCTGCGTGATCGTGCCATTAATAATCCTTCCTCACCCGATTCCGCTTCAATTACACTATAACCCTCACGGGAGAGGTTGTAATTTATTAATTCACGTATATCTTCTTCGTCTTCTACGACAAGGACTAGTTCCTTAGCCATTTCTCCACTCCATTAAATAAAATTGGGACCAGAGTTTTGTAAATGAATTGTTAAAATAAAATTAAGAATATATTAGTTAATTATTTCTAAAAATCCTTTTGACATAGTTTCATTAGATCATGGCCATGAAAATAATATCTTTGAAAGGTACAATCATCTTATATTATTCTGCGAGAGAGTTTTCTCCACTAGACCAACATAATTCTCTGTTAATGATGCATTCAATTATTTAACTTCAATTTCTCTATTTTCTAACTAAAAACCAATTGTTAAATCGATTAGATGATGTATCAACAGTCAAAGTTTTCCAAATCACAACAGATCCGATCGATGTTCGATCAGATTGTTCCCAGTTATGATCTACTGAACCATGTGATGTCCCTCTACCAGGATGTTTACTGGCGAAACTGGACAATTCAGCGGATAAATCGTGACAGCAAACGTATCCTGGACATCGCAACAGGAACGGGCGACCTTGGATTTGAAGCACTTAAACAGTTGCCAGGATCTCATGTAACGGGAATGGATTTTTCCCGTGAAATGCTTTATCAAGCTAAACGGAAAATTGTCAAGAAAAACGTGGTCGATCGATTTTCCCTTGTTAATGGTGATGCTTTAAAGATACCATTTCCTGACAATACTTTTGACGCGGCAATGATTGCTTTCGGTATTAGAAATGTTGTTGATAAACCTGCCGGGCTGAAGGAGATGGCAAGGGTGGTTAAGCCGGGTGGAAAAGTACTGACATTGGAAATGACATTCCCAAAAACCATTGTATTACGTAAGTTTTTTTCCTGGTATCTGAATAATGCAATTCCGTTTGTTGGTGGAATTATTTCCGGTAAACGAAGTGCTTACCAATACCTGCCGGATACTATTCAATCATTCCTTACCCCGGATCAACTTCTGTCCCTGTTTAAAAATGCAGGATTGGTTAACCGTCGTGCCTGGAGGATGACTTTCGGAATTACCTACCTGCATGAAGGGATTGTCCCTGTGGAGCAAACATAATCGTTAGGCACTGATACTTTAATAAACATAAAAAAGCCTGCATTTGATTGCAGGCTTTTAATGTTGCTGGGAGTCAGGGACTCGAACCCCGATTCCACGGTCCAGAGCCGTGTGTCCTGCCATTGGACGAACTCCCAAAAACAACTGCGTGTCAATTATAATAATAGCTCGAATCCGTGTCAAGATAACATTTTACAGCAGCGAGACACGGGAGATTATCGACAATTTACATCTGAAGTAATAATTGATGCAAACAGCATAAATCTATTTAACAAAAAAGCCCGGATTATACCGGGCTTAAAGGGAATATTTCAAAATATAAATCACTTCAGCTTTTCATCTTCCATCCGGTTATCCCATGCTCCCGGCTGATCTTTCAGGTGTTTATTAAACCATTCAACATGCATCCTTTTTGTCAGCAGGTATTTCTGACGTTTGGAGGCTATACCGTGATCTTCACCGGGGAAACGTATAAATTCTACATCTCGATCGAGAACCTTCAGGGCTGTGTACATCTGGTCGGATTCCATCACGGGAACATTATTGTCCTCATCGCCATGAACCAGTAGAATCGGAACAGTAATATTATCAGCCCTGTATAAAGGAGAATGGTCGATATAATACTGAGGATTATTCCAGGGGAAATTACGTGCTGTAGCCATATCGCTATAGAGATATCCCCACCAGCCGACACCCCAGTAACTGGCCAGGTTACTGATACCATAATCACTGATCCCGGTAGCGTAAGGGTAAAAATCAGGATGATCCTTAGGCTGCGAGAGCATATACATCGTCATGTAACCGCCGTAACTTCCTGAAACGGTCGCACATTTTTCACCGTTAACACCGGGAACATTGGCAATAATATGCCTGACACCTTCGTTCATGTCACGAGTAGTCCCTTTACCCCAATCGTTCGGATGATGATCTGCGAATTCCTGTCCCCAGCCAATAGCTCCACGGGGACTGGGAACGTAGACAAAATATCCACGAGTTGCGAAAACATTAGCCATCCAGTTAAAACCGTCTGCAAAACCAAATACCCCCGCATAAAAATCTACGATCAGGGGATAAGATTCTGTCTCATCATATCCATGCGGGTAGTAGAGGTATCCCGGTATAGTAATTCCATCGGAGTTCACATAATCGTAATCAACTATCCTTGATGCTGGGGATACCAGGTTCTTGAAAATCGGGTGAACCTCGATAAGTTTTGCACCCTTTTTCTTTTTCCAGTCATACCAGTAAACATCGCCTGGTTGCTGGAGGTTTTGTCCCTGGAAGACAAACATGCTGGATCCTTTTCCAAGGGACGCCTCACCTCCATCGGAAGCAGGCGTCGGAAGGGTATGCTCTTCGAACACTCCGGGTTTTGCAGGATTGAAGAAATACAGCTTCACTTTTTTATTGTGAAGACCTGTAAATCCAATACGGCCATCCTTATGCCAGAACAAAGTTTTACTGAAACCGCTTCCATAGGCTCTACCGGCTACAGCCGGTTCAAATTCACGTGTATGGTTGACCAGTTCACCTGTTTCCAGGTTTAGGGTCCAGAGGTCTGTCTGGTTATCGTTGTTGTCGGGGAAGGGACTGTCCATACCTTCAACGGGATTAACAGGACCGTCAAACGCGATCTGTTTACCATCCGGAGAGAAGCAGATATGATCAACCGAAACCAGGTTGGATTCTTTGACTAGATTTGCTTCACCGGAATTTGTAGATATTGTCCAGAACTCATATCCGAGGAATGGACGATCAGTAAGTCTTATACTGCGGAGCATCAGGATTGTTGAGCCGTCAGGACTGATGATAAAACTGTTTGGATCATACTTACCGGCGGTCAACTTACCATGCGAGTTACCGTCTATTGTCATATAATGAATTTCAGTATTATTCCTGAAATAAGTCCAACGGTCTTCCAATCCCCACATTGCTTTATATGGTTTTTCATCAGGGTCTTCATAGTAATCGGTAACCGTGTAATAGATGATTTTTCCGCCCGGATCCCAGGTGAAACTTCCGGCATCTTCAACCTCATGGGCGATACGTTCGAAGAGCCGGCTTTCACGATGCCACAGGTATATATCGCTTCCGCTTGTTGCAGAGGAGAGGACAATCATCAGTTTTTTGCCGTCAGGCGACCACCTGAGATTTGATATTGATTTGGGATTAACATATTCCCAGACTTTTTTCTTTGTTTTCATATCCCAGACGGAAAGTTTTGATTCTCGCCTGTCGTTTTTCCTGTCCCATGGTGAAATCGATGCCGCCAGCCAGCGACCATTCTCACTTAATTTGAGATCGCTGACACCGTCTATGAAATAGTAATCATAAAAATCAAAGGGATGTTTTGGATTAGTTGTGATCGTTAATTCTTTTTCAACCTCTTCTTCTTCCCATTCAAGCGAAAGTGTAAAGTCCCAACTGTCGAGCGAATCTTCACCGTTGAGCGCCGTTATAAAGAACAGCCTGTGGAACCCTTCATCAACAGTCTCGGTAGCCGATACTTTGTCGGTATCCGATTCGGCAACTTCAGTTCTCGAAGTAATTTCTTCACCATCGAGGAAAAGTTTGAATGACGGGAGACCGGTGACATTAAACGTAATGTCGCCCCAATGAGAACTATTAAAATATGTCCCCGCGCATCCAAAGAAGACCTTGTTTTCACTAGCCTGGGGAATAGGGGAGAAGCTCAGACGGTTTCCCTCAGCCTCATTAAATGTAACCCGTTTACCGGGCGCTAAATCAAAGGACATACCCTTTTCAGGCCAGAAATCCGTAACGTCAAAGAGAGGATCTTCAAACAATATTACAACCAGGTTTTCCACCTCTGCATCCATGTACCCATAGGGAATAAGTACAGTTTCAGTGGCCAGCCAGTTGCCGATTTCCAGGGTGATGTTCTCTGCCTTGGTAGAGTCGTTTTCCTCAGCGATCACTGTATAAAATGGGAACGTTAACAGTAGAATTAAGGTAAAATAGATAGAGAAACGTGCCATGGTAGGACTCCCTGTTTCATTGATTTCAATTTTAGAAAAAGATACATATTTGCCATATCCGAAACCAGTCATCGATATACTGGATGCAGAATATTACCGGGTTTTGAGCGATTCTCTTCAGGAAGAGATTAGAGTTTTACTATGGCAATGTTTCATGTATATTTGATGTGAGGAAAATTATAGTCACCAGACCGTCATGAGGGATGAAGTGGAAGACAATAACTCGAAAAAGATAGATACCGAGGAGGTTGCACAATCCGGATCTGAAGATTTTTTTGACGCTTACGATACGGAATTCGACGGGACTACTTCCAAGAGTACGTTTGATAAATTCAAACATTCGTTAAACCTTATCTATCACCGGACCCGGGAAGCTGTAGAGGATGCTTCGCATCGCGGGAAGGTTGAGCTTGAAATAGCCTCAATCAGGGTACGTTTGCGTACCCAATACGCTAAGCTCGGTGAAATGATCTTCCGGTTGGTAGAAGGTGAAGACCATCCGAACCCTCTTAACGATTCCGAAGTCAGGGATCTTTTCGAGAAGGTGAAAAACCTTATCAGGGAGCTCAATAGTGAGCATTTCCGCCTTGAGGAGATGAAAAAACGGGAGCGCTGGACAGGAGCTTGATAGAAACTTAGAATTGAAAAGTTGATCAATATAGAAGAAGGGCTGACTCATAATTGAGTCAGCCTTTCTCGTGTTCTTGTCTAACCTATTTTTTCTAAAACTTTCATCATTTTTATAAAAACTTCATTTGCCACTTCTTTTACCTGGGGATTATCCATTATTTCGCCCATGATGGTCGGTTTCATCGCGGCCACTACCCGTTTATCACCATCATCCCAGACTACAACATTACAGGGGAGGAGTACACCCACCAGGTTTTCAGCCTCAAGTGCCTTGTGAGCAAACGGTGGATTACATGCACCGAGGATTTTATAGGGTTTATAATCAACATCTATTTTTTTCTTTAAAGTAGCTTTGACATCGATTTCCGTCAGAATTCCAAACCCTTCCTCTGCAAGCAGTTCGGTTACCTTTTCTATTGCTTCTTCAAAACCAAGGCTGGTTTGAGTTTTTAATGCGTATTTGCTGGAGCTTTCCATCTTTTATTCTCCTTTGAATTTTATTTCATTAATATTATCGTCTTTGCCCGAAGTACTAAGCTTTGGTCTAAACAAAAATTAGTATGTTTTACCAGTTCTTATACCGTTTGATGCATCAATTCCTGATCTGTTTCACCCTCACAACTGGCTTCACCTTACCGCAAAAATTTGAAATAAGCATTTCAGCTCTTGAGGGGAGACATCAGTGAAAAAATTTTCCGAAAAACATAATATATTATTATTTATAATATAAAACCCCATAAAAATAAAAATTTCACTTAATTTTCATCATAATAGGAGAGCCTAAATTTTGGCATCTTGGCACTTTATTCTTTACTATATGCATCCACTGTAAATAGACGTAAGATTATGAGGTAAATAGATGAAAATAAGGCAGCTTGGATCAACAGATTTAATGCTGAGTGAAGTTGGAATCGGGACATGGGCTATCGGCGGGCCGAACTGGGCCTTTGGCTGGGGTCCCCAAAACGATGCAGAAGCTATCGCGGCTATCCGTCGCTCGATGGAACTTGAAGTAAACTGGATTGATACCGCCGCGGTATATGGTCTCGGCTACAGCGAAGAACTGGTAGCAAAAGCTGTAAAGGGGCACCGTAAGGAAGTTATAATCGCCACCAAGTGTTCACTGGTCTGGGATGAAGCAGGGAATATCTCCAGCAGTTTAACAGCCGAGTCAGTTAAACGTGAATGCGAGATGAGCCTGAAACGTTTGAACACCGACTTCATCGATCTTTACCAGATACACTGGCCTAATGATGAGGCACATATTGAAGATGCCTGGGAGATGATACAGCGTCTGCGCGAAGAGGGTAAAATCCGTTACGGAGGCGTATCAAATTTCCAGGTTTCCCATCTGAAAAAGGTGATGACACCGCATGTAACCGCTTCACTGCAGCCACCATACAGCATGCTCCGCAGGGATCTCGAAACTAACCAGATGGACTACTGCAGGGAGCGCAGGATCGGTATAATTCCTTACAGCCCGATGCAAAGTGGTTTATTGACCGGGAAATTTAACGTTGATAACGTTGCGGCCAATGACTGGCGTTTAAGGTCAGATGAGTTCAAGGAACCGAACCTCTCCATAAACCTTGAATTTGTTGAAGGATTGAAGAAAATTGCAGCCAACTACGATAAATCTGTTGCACAACTCTCAATCGCCTGGGTGTTGAGACTCGAAGAAATATCGTCTGCGATTGTTGGCGCCCGCCGTCCCTCACAAATCGAGGAGACTGTTGCCGCCAGTGGCCTGGAGATCAGCGAAGAAGACCTGGACGCGATTGAAACCCTGCTGAAGAAAAGAGCAGATAAAGTCAAGAAGAAAAAGGGATTCCTTCCCGGGTAGGGATTTCTTGGATCAACAATCAACGGATTCACATCAATATATATGCCTGGTTTATCAACCAGGCATTTTTCTATGATATTGTCGAGAAGAAATCTCAACCTTCTCCAAACGCAGGATTTCAAAAAAGCTTCCATCTATACTTTAACTTCCAACAAGTAAATGTTATCTTTTCGGGATTCTTCATCTATCAGGGGTAGATTTGAAAAATATACTGGAAATATTAAAACAAATAAGAGTCCCCTCAAATTCCGACTCGGACAACCTGCATAGACGATTCAACGAATTCCTGCAACTCCTGGATTTAAATCGCCAGGTACTTCACCTCATCAGCGACCTCGAAGAAAAATCGCAGGGTGAATTTCTCTTTGATATTAATTATATAAATTCGACTATTAACGATCTGCTTGAGCATGTAAACAACATCGTCGCCCTGATGATCGACCTTGGGGGAGATGAATATCGTGAACTGTCCAACCGGCTGGTAATAATCAGTAACCATATTCAGCTGACACTTTCACCAAAAAGTTCCTTACAGGAAGATTCATATATCCGGTTTCTTAACGAGGTTTATCGTAAAGATGCCGGCAGTATCGGTTATAAAAGCGCCAATCTTGGAGAGGTTGGTAACAGGCTGGATATTCCGGTTCCAGTTGGTTTTGCGGTTTCCGGGTGGGCATACAGTCATTTTATAAATTCAAACAATCTCCAGGAAGAGATCAGTACTCTTATCAAATCGGTAAATTACCGCTCATTTACCGACCTGGAAAAAGTCAGCAAGATTATTCAGTCCAGAATTTTATCCAGCGACGTTCCCCCTGATCTTGCTAAAGAATTAAAATCAGCGTATAGAAAGGCCACAAAAAAATATCCGGGTGCCAAGCTTGCGCTGAGGTCCAGTGCAATCGGGGAGGACAGTCATCGAAGTTTTGCGGGTCAGTATGATAGTATGTTGAATGTCGATGGCAAAGATATTGTTTCAGAATATCGTTCAATTATCGCCGGTAAATTTACCCCGCGAGCGATCTATTATTTCCTCAGTCACTCTTTCTCGGAATCTGATTTACCTATGGCGGTATGTTGCCTGTTAATGGTAAATGCCACAAAAAGCGGGATTGCATATTCAAAAGATCCTGTTAACCCAAACAGCGATGAGATCCTGGTACACTCTACCTATGGTCTGGGTGAAAACCTGATGAAAGGTGAAATAAACCCGGATACTTTCCGAGTTTCCAAACTCAGCGGTGAAATCAATAAAAGACATATTGAGATTAAAGAAAAACAATTACTATGTGATCCTTCAGGTGGGATAATTGAAGAGTCGGTTCCGGATGAAGAGAGAAATCAACAGTCGATTTCTGATGAACAAGTGAGAACTATTTCGGATTTTGCAAACAGGATTGAGGAACATTATGGAGAACCGCAGGACATAGAATGGGCTGTGGATACTGAAGGAAGGGTTTGTGTTTTACAGACAAGATCCCTGCAGGTTCTCGATTCTCAGGCAGTGCAAAACGAAATAGAGACTGAGGATTATAAAATCCATGCGAGTGGTGGTGAGGTTATTTGCCCCGGTGCCTTCGCGGGAAAAATTTTCCACTTGAACAATTTTAAAGATGACGCGAAGGAGTTGCCTAAGGGTGCAGTAGTAGCGACAAAACATTCGACTCCAAAGTTAATAACACTCCTGGACAAGATAGGGGGTTTAATAACCGAGACAGGCGGCATAGCCACCCACCTTGCAACAATAGCCAGGGAACAGCGGCTTCCAATGGTAACTGGACTGAAGGTGCCGGATGATGTTAAGAACGGGACACCGGTAACCCTCGATGCGAGCTCGTGTATCCTCTATGATGGAGAACATGCGGAATTGGAAGAGGCAAGGAAGATCGAAAATATTTTCCAGGATTTGAACGTATTTAAAACGCTGCGTGAAGTTCTTGAACACATCAGTCCACTCTCACTTGTTGATCCGACATCTCCTGATTTTATCGCTGAAAATTGTACTACTCTGCATGATATCACTCGGTTCTCACATCAGCGATCGATCGAGGAGCTTTTCCATGCTGTAAATAAATCCATGGAAAAGTCATGGTCCGGCTGCTATCTCCAGACAGAATACCCAGTAAAGGTGAACCTGATTCTCCTGGACAGTCCATCGTCTTCCACCAAGAAGAAACAGACAATCTCAGAGTTCAAAATTCCGTCTGATCCGATGCAGGCGTTCTGGAACGGAGTCAGGCAGAAGGGCTGGCAGAGCCCAACTTCCCGTAAAAGCCCCAAGCTGACAAATGGTCTGAAAAAATTCCGTACCCGTGGAAAGCGGATGGATAAATATTCCGAAACAAGTTTTGCTGTATTGACAAGCGATTACATGCTTCTCAGCCTGAGACTGGGATTTCACTTTATGACAATTGAAGCATTGATCACTGACGAACCTTCGAAAAACATCATCAAGCTTCATCATAAAGGTGGCGGCGCAACAAGGAAAAGACGTATTTACAGGATCAGGTTGTTCAGTGAGATCCTGGATGCGATGGGATTTGAACATACCAGCAAGGGAGATGTTCTCGATACACATTGCACTTTCCTCGCCAAAGATGAAATGTTAAGCAGGCTGCAGAAACTCGGTTCACTCACAATGATGACCAAACAGCTTGATATGGCACTCTCCAATGACCAGATTACCGATTGGTATATCAATGATTTTAAGCGTCAACTGGAGATAGAATAAAGGAGTAAATCCAGGTTGACTAAAAAGATTAATCAGTCATTATTAACAACTTTCATCCGATATCGCTATCTTATTCTTCACACCCTGATGCTCTTTATCCTCTGTACCGGAGCAGCACTCCTCCTGATATATCATGAATCATCACAAATGCGGATGTACTCGGCTTTAATTGTTGGACTGGCGGGTTTTACACTCCTGATATCCAGTTATCAATCACAGGTCTCACGTATTCTGAAAAAACGTGTTGGTGAGAAGGAAGAATACATCTCTGCAATTCTTGATAATTCTGTTGACGCGATAATCTTCCTGGATAATGAGAATAAAGTGCAGGTCTGGAACAAAGGTGCTGAACGAATTTTTGGTTATACAGCTGATGAGATGACCGGTCACACTTTTCATCGACTGGTTCCACCTGATCAGAATCCCGAGGAGGAGATACGAGAGATAAATGAAGCTGTTGAGCTTCACGGTTATATCGAAAATTATACAGCCCACCGTGTCACCAAGGATGGGAGACGGATAGTTGTTTCGCTTTCGAGAAACGTAGTGAAGGATCGCAAGGGCAAGATAATCGGCAGCGCGGTATTAAGCAGGGATGTAACGGATCAGATGGATATCGAGCAGCGGATTTATAATACAGAGAAACTTGCCTCAATCGGTATGCTGGCGGCGGGGATTGCCCATGAAATTAATAATCCCATCTCAATTATCCTCGGTTTCACTGACCTGCTTAAAGAAGAAAAAGACCGGGACTCACAGGAGTTTAAAGACCTGACAACGATTGAAGAGAACGCCAATCATACCAAGGAAATTGTTTCCCAGCTGCTTAGTTTTGCCCGAGTTTCCGAAGCGAAAGATGTTAAAGCTGATATCAAAGAAGCCGTAACTACCGTTGTCAACATCGTCAGCCATATTGTCAGTAAAGAAAAAGTCGATATACAAGTGGAGATACCGGACTTTCTGCCGTTAATAAAGGGCGATCCCCGTGAATTTCAGCAGGTAGTTCTGAACCTGGTGAATAACTCTTTATCAGCCTTAAAAGGAGATGGCGGCAAGGTTTCGATCACAGCGGAAAATGATAAAAAACAGGTTCATCTCCATGTTGCAGATAACGGAACAGGCATCCCGAAAAATATCCGGCGGCAGATTTTTGATCCGTTTTTTACTACAAAAGAGGTGGGAAAGGGTACCGGACTCGGATTATCGCTCTGTTATGGAATTGTTCGAAGGCAGGGTGGGAAAATAAGCTTTGAAACAGCCACCGACGCAGAGAGTGTAAACGGCGAAACAGGTACAACCTTCACTGTTTCAATGCCGCTGGATTCAACCAATTGATACTGGATTGAAGATCATGGAGTTACAACAGAAAATACTGATTGTGGATGATGAACCGGATATGGTTAGTCTTTTGGAGAGGATAATCGCACTCAAATCACCATACAAAGTTTTTTCCACGTCCAATTCTTTGGAAGTACCTGATCTCCTGTCGGAAAACCGATACGATGTTGTAATCACAGATTTAAAAATGCCGGGTATGGGAGGATTGGATCTTCTTAAATATATCCGCGAGAATGACCGATTTGAAGAAGTAATAATGATTACCGCATTCGGATCATTTGATACGGTTATGGAAGCTCTGTCCCATAAAGTGCTAGACTACATCACCAAACCATTTAAAAAAGAAGAGATTCTATTTACCCTCGATCGTGCAATGCGTCTTCAAAGGCATCGCCGAATTGCACACCAGGTGGAAAAGGTTTTCACTATTGAACCATATGATAAAGCCCTGGAAAAATTTGAGCTGGAATATATCAATCGACTTAGAAAACGATATAACGATGATACTCAACAAATGGTTGAAAAGTCAGGGATTTCTTCAGAGAAGTTTAGTGATTAATGCGACATCGCGGCAGGGTGCCCCGACATGATTGTCGGGTTTCATCCAAGGGAAACCTGGGTTGCAAGACAACCCAGGCTACACTTCAGAGACCGCTACTTAATTCAGATGATTTATTTCTTAATTAATCCATCCGGACGTCCCGGGATATCTACCGGCTCGTCCTTTAATTTCTGCAACAGCACTTCGATAGCTTTATCCAATTGTTGATCGATCCCCTTCATCTCCTGTGCCGGATTATTCCATACCTCGATATCGGGATCAACACCACGTCCCTCAATCATCCACTCACCGTCAAGCCCCCAACCGCCAAATTCCGGCTCGGTAATATAGGCTCTATCAACAAGTGGTTTATCGCTGCGAATCCAGACCCAGCCACCCCATGTTCTCTCACCGATAAGAGGACCGAGTCCAAGCCGTTTTGTTGCTTCAGCGAAACTTTCACCGTCAGACATTGTTTCACCGTTGCATAGGACAGCCATATGTCCCAGGTATCCGCCATGAGGTTTATACTCTATCATGCCACGTGGTCCAGCCTGCAATGCCCAGACCTCAGTAGTCAGTTCTTTCAGCATGTATTCTGCCACATTACCGCCACCGTTATAACGGTCGTCAATGATTAACGCATCCTTTCTCTGCTGGGGATAATAATCGCGACCGAACTGGCTGAGGCCGTTACCACCCATATCAGGGAGATGGATGTACCCGATCTTTCCTCCGGATTTTTTATCAACATATTCACGGTTTTTCTTCACCCAGTCATAGTATCTCATCCTACCTTCACTGCGAAGAGTTTTGATGATTACTTCACGTGAGTCTTCAAAATCCGGTTTTTCATTGAGGGTAAGGGAGACTTCAATTCCTGCCTGGTTTTGGAGTAGTTTCAAAAAGTTGCCGTGCGTGTTCGTCGGTTTCCCATTTACAGCAATGATGTATGTTCCCGGTTGAGTTTTCGGATCGGAGAGGTATAGGGGGGACACTCCATTTTTTGTTCCCGGTTCAGGTGCCAGGATGTTGGTAATTTTAAAATAACCGCTTGATTTATCACGAACGAGATCAACTCCCAGGAACCCAACAGGCGCATTATCAGTATGTGGTTCGTCTCCAGGTCCTATATAGGCATGTCCGGCGTGAAGTTCGCTTTGTATTTCTCGGATCAGGTCTCGCAGGTCGTCTCGGGTAACAATCCTCTCGATAAATGGTGCATATTTCTCGTATACCTCTTCCCAATCGACACCGTGCAGATTAGGATCGTAAAAGAAGTCCCTTTGATGACGCCACGCTTCGTGGAGGATCTGTTTCCATTCCTCCTTTGGATCAACTTCCAGGGTCCATCCCGATGTTGATACCATGTGATCACCATCCATTGACACCGATGCTGAACCAGCGTCTCCGTAATACCAGTTGCCGTTTGACTCGACAACGATGGTTGAACCATCACCGGAAATTTCATATCCATTGATACCAGAAGCGACTTCGCTGCTGCTTCTTTCTCCCAGGTCAAATGCCCTGAGATAAGTATTATCTACTCCTCGCAGATCTGTGCCCTTGAAAATCCCACCTGAAATCCATTGCCGGAAAAACAGTTTATTCCCTGAAGCCTGGAGATCGTAATAGTTACCGGCCTCTTCCGGGATCGCGACCATACGATCAGCCAAACCGTTAAAATCTATCAGTACCGGTTCGGGCTCATCCGATTCTTCGTCAACCTCCTCTTTTTCCTCTTCTCCAGGCTCTTCTGTCACAATCCAGGTTGCTCCAGGGATTTCATTTGAACCGGGCATGTCTCCTTTTGCTATAAACGGGCTTTGAGTATCCTTAGAGAGAAGGTAAAGTGCCAGTGTGCCGGTGTTATCATAAAAATATAGGCCGCGGCTATAGTCCTGGTAAGCATTGAAGTTCCTGGTTGTTACACAGTACAGGTACCGTCCATCAGGATCCCAGCATGGTGAATGTGTATTAAAATGCGGATCACTGACCTGGTAATTTTTCCCTGATTCAGTGTCGAAGATCCTGATAGAATTTTTGTTGTTCTCACCAAGGTGGGTATAAGCCAGGTAACGGCTGTCCGGCGACCATTTGTAGTCGTAATACTCCCATTCGGCTTTATCGATTATTTTCTTTTTGCCTTTATCGATATCAAATATAAACAGCTGTTGTGAATAATCGGTATAAGCGATTTGTTTCCCATCAGGGCTTGGACGGGGGGTGTATTTCCAGCCATCGTCAGGTTTTTTGTCTACAATATCTCCTGTAGATCCCGGTTTATCAAAAATCGCGATCTGTTCTTCACCGCTACCGTCGGAAACAGCAAGCAGTTTTCCCTCAGAAATTGGAAGGAAGACACCATACTTTTCCCTGCTTCCACTGGTGAAGGTCCACTGGCGAATCAAACCTGAATCTTTAACAGGAAGAGTAAATAATTCACCTCGAGCTGTAGAAACCAGACGTTTGCCATCATCGGAGATATTCCACCATGTTTTGTAACTGGTTGGATCGGCGAATTTTGTCAGGCCGACGTAAAAATCTGTGGGGATGTTGATATCCAGCAATTTTATCTCACCCGAAGCAATATCAAATATCCCGATTTCCATACCATATTGGAATACTATTTTTCCACCGCCATGGTTTGGCCAGCGAAGGTCAAATTCTTCGAAATCGGTTTCACGTTTTAAATCATTTCCGTCGGGCAGCATAGACCAGATATTGTTCCGTCCCAGGCTGTCGGAAGTGAAATATAACCTGCCGTTATCGTCCCACATGGGGAAACTTTCGTTACCATCCCAATGTGATACCATTTCAAATTCCGGTTTGGATGGATCGCCTATCCAGATCTTTTCCGCATAACCACCCTGGTACCGTTTCCAGGGGTGGAAACCGAGGAAAGTGTGTACCAACGCCACACGTTTTCCGTCGGGTTCGAACGAAATATTTGCACCACGGAAATATGGCATTCTTTCCAGGTACCCATCCTCAGGATTTACAGTATATAATTCCCAAGCGTGTCCGGGTGTATTTCGCCTGCTTCTGAAGACGATATTTCCGTTTGGATCCCAGCCTGTTACCAGGTCTTGAGCAGGATGGAAGGTGAGCTGGCGTGGTTGTCCCCCCTGGGCGGGGGCTACAAATATGTCCTCGTTGCCGTAATACTCTCCGCTGAAGGCAATCCACTCACCGTCGGGACTGAAATGAGCGAATCTCTCCTCACCTTCATGGGCAGTTATCCGGTTTGCAGTACCGCCCTCGACCGAGACCAGCCAGAGGTCGCCTGAAGAGGTAAAAACTACCTTGTCACCATAAATATCCGGGTACCTAGCAAAACCGTTGGTGGCTGCGTGGATAATGGAAAACGGTGCTGCGAATAAAATGAAAAGAAAGATGATTGAACTTAAAAGAAGTTTGTTTTGGCTCCTGTGGAATTTGAGGAATAGTGATTTCAGCATCTTGAGTCTCCCTGTTTGTGAACAATCTTCCACAGTCTTGTCCGATTTTCGGATGAAAATGAACGGATAATCATAACGAATCAGCAGAAATAAAATAGCAAAAAGTCTTCGTTCATAAAACTGGAAGTTACCTTAAAAATAGCCGTTTTTTATCTCATATTTCGGTTTGCAACTTGAGTAAACCACAAGAAAAGAGTATTTTAAATACTTCTGAATGGATAATTGTTTGTGTCTTCTGAAATACGGTACAGAATACGATACGGTGATTCCGGCTTCATGAGAGCTAATCTAAAGCACGGGTATTTAAGAATGAAGCAATACGAAAAACTGACCTGTCAATCTTTACTTCTTTTATTCCTCACTACCGTTTTCTTATTTCCCTCATTTCTTAGTGCGGGCGAAATTGGTGTTGGCGGACTTGTACTGCGTTCAACGGGACTGGATTATCCCGATGGCGAAGCCGGTTCTGCAGTCCTTGTGCCGTCAACGGATATTCTCTGGATTGTCTGGATGGATAATCGTAATGATCCCCAACGGACTGGTGGCGAGTTATATCTCCAGGGATTAACTGAAAACAGGAATATTCTCCTCGCCGATAATGGTGTGTTGCTGGAAGAGATGGGATGGTGCCCGGATAAAGTTGCTTTTGGGGCGGTATCTGACGGTGAGGATGGCGTAATTGTCTGTGCGACCCATGAAGAAGGTGAAGAATCCATAAAGATTATTCAGCGATTTAACGTCGAAGGGCTTCCGGTTTGGGACGAGCCGCTGCTCTTTGACGATCCTCTGCAACCACAGTATATGATTCCGGGAAATGATGATGGCGCTGTAATCCTGTTCACCCTTGACGATTTAAAATCGACGGTTGTTAAGGTTGATAATAACGGTGATTATGAATCCTGGGACCTTTTCGAAGAACCGTTGGCACGTTCGGTGATGCCCGTTGGGATAGTCCCGCGTACAGGTGGTTACCTTGTCATCGCAAGAATAGTAATTTCAGCTAACTCCAGTGAATTGCGGCGGGTATTATTAAACAATGCAGGTGAACCCACCGTTCCCGCTGAAGGATTTATGTTTTACTATGGCAGGGTTTTCGAATCCTGGATAAAATCCATGGAAACCAACCAGTCTGTTCAACTAACAACGGCTGAAGATTTCCGCCTGGTCGGTCAGTATTTTACCTCCACGGGATATCCCACCTGGGAATTTATGGGAATAGAGCTGGCGCTGGAAGGTGTTGATGATGTGGGAGTATGTGGATCAGGCAATGAATTCTGGATGCAGGTACGTCAAATTGTCGATGAAACTGATGAAGTCTGGTTGCGTTGCTATTCGAATTCAGCCGAACCTGTGACAGATACCGTGATCCTCACTGATAATCCGGCACATATTGAACAGCACGATCCGATCCTGGATGGTGGAGGTGGTTTTTTTACAATCCATCATGATGAAAATGAGACCGAACCGTTTATTGTCCAGCGTGACGAATCCGGTGAGCCATGGGAAGAGTATGATCCCCCACAGGTTTTAGACGACCAGGATATTGAATCAGAAGCCTTATATGCAACCAGGGCATTTCATGATTTATTTGTAATATACGTCCAGGACAGGGTGGGTGAAGGGCAGAATTCGCTGGTAATCCAGGATTTTGTTAACATGGTTCCAGATAATGTTGATGAATATGCAGAGAGTACTATACCCGGCAGATTTGAAATCAGTTCTATCTATCCGAATCCATTTAATGGTGCCCTGAGAATGGACCTTAAAGGAATTAAATCTGGAGAAGTACAAGTTTCAGTCTATGATGTCCTTGGAAGGTTAATCCTGGACCGCGAATTTTCCATTAAAAACGGTACTGCATTATCAGTTCCGCTTTCGCTGGATAATTTATCGTCGGGCGGTTATATAATCAGGACAAAATCGGGTAGTGAATATTCTTCTCAACGTGTTAATTTCATTAAATGAACTCAATTTGGATCTTCCATGCCAGGTACAAAAATAAAAATCCTTGTTGGAGATGTTGTCCTCGAAGCAGAGTTGAACAATTCCAAAACAGCTAAAAAAATAGTCGAAGCTTTGCCATTTACGTTCTCAGGAGACTACTGGGGTGATGAGATTTACGGCAGTATCCCGGTAAAGGTTGGTGATGAGTCACCTGTTGAAGTTATCGATGAACCTGGTACTCTTGGGTACTGGCCGATCGGCAATGCTCTCTGCCTGTTCTGGGGTCCGACGCCTGTATCCCAGGGCGACGAAATTCGTCCGGCCAGCCCGGTAAATTTAGTTGGTAAAGTCGTTTCAGGCCTTAATGAATTTATAAAACAGCATCCTGACGTAAATAATATCAAGGTAGAACTTGCCTGAAAATCCCGGTAGAATTATCAAGATGATTCCTCAATTTTCCGCATATATTTTTGATTTAGATGGAACACTGACCGACTCGAGTCTCGCCATTGGCAAAGGTGTTATCAGGGCGATGAACTCGGTTGGTGTAGATGGTATCACAGTTGATGACGTTAAACGCTGGATTGGACGACCGCTGATAGAAGTGTACCAGGGGTACTTTGACGAGAAAAGAGTTGATATAACCCTGGATGATGCAACTTTCGAAAAGATGGTAGTCGAGTACCGTATCGGACATGACGCACATTTTCCCTCGGGAGTACAATTTTATCCGAACGCGGTAGAAACACTTGATTCCATAAGGTCAAAAGGAATACTGACTGCGATAGCAACGACCAAGTTCCAGGAGGCAGCAGATTTTGTGGTCAGCGGAGTGGGACTTGCTGAACATGTGGATTTTGTCTGCGGAACGGATGTTGATAAACCTGTGAAACCGGATCCCTACGTGATCCACCTGGCCCTGGAAAAGTTGAAATCAGATCCTGCTGAAACACTGGTCATCGGGGATACAGGAGCAGATATAGAAGCGGGCAGAGCCGCTGGATGCAAAACCGCTGCTGTTAACTGGGGATTTGGTGATCAAAATATCATCAAATCAATGAATCCGGATTATTATCTGAACGATCTGAATGAATTGGCCTGATTCTTCAGCTGTTATTCCTATTTCATCATGGTAACAGTTAATATCACAATGAACACTGGCGTTTATACTAATCAGGCTTTATCTTCCAGTTTTTATAATCATCTTGTTGCTTACACTCGATTTAGAAAAAAATGCTTATACAATAAAGACGTGAGGGATTAATGGTGACTGCATCTGGTAGTGGTGGCAAGCGAAAGAGAAGTAAATTTCCACGAACATTTTTTGTTGCGAATGTGATGGAAATTTTTGAGCGGATGGCCTGGTATGGTTTTTTCGCTGTCTCTTCACTTTACATGACCAGTCCTGTTGCACAGGGCGGTCTTGGATTCAGCAGTATTGAACGTGGTATTCTCCAGGGAATTATCCCATTCCTTCTCTACCTGTTTCCCGTAATCACCGGGGCGTTGGCGGATAGATACGGTTATCGAAATACTTTCCTCGTGGCGTTTGCGATAATGACTCCGGCATATTTCCTGCTTGGACAGGTTCATGGATTCTGGCCATTCTTTGGAATGTTCCTTCTGGTAGCGATTGGCGCCGCGACCTTCAAGCCGGTTGTTGTTGGAACTGTAGGTAAAACAACAGACGATACGAACAGAGGAATAGGTTTCGGAATATTCTATACGATCGTAAATGTCGGTGGATTTATCGGTCCGTTTGTTGCCGGTATGGTTCGTACTCGTCTCGGTTGGGACTGGGTATTTATCATGTCCGCTATATGGATCGGTCTGAACTTCATTCCGACGATATTCTTCTATAAAGAACCGACTACAGAATCGCAATCTGACGAGAAACGCAGCCTCGCGAAGGTTCTTCTCGATGCCCAGGAAGTTCTTGGCAACAGCCGTTTTGCCCTGGGAGTTGTCCCGGTAATTATCCTTTTTATGATTGCCGGAGGTGGATGGCTTGGCTGGTGGTGGACAATTATCGGTTCAGTTGCCTGGATTGGCATAAACCTGGTCCTGAATGGGAAGATGTCGGTCCTGCTTATGCTGCCTTATGTCATGGCTCTCTTTACGGCAGGTTCTTATTCACCAGCAGATGGTTTTGCCTCAATGAACTGGCAGGCGCCAATTATAATTGCAGCAGTCTGGTTGATCCTTATCGGGTTTATGCTCAGCCGTGGACGTGATAAAAAGAAAGCCAAAGAGGAAGTTGCGGAAGGACAACCACTGATTATCTGGCATAAAGCCAAACCGAAAATCGGTAACTGGCCATTTGTTATGTACCTTTTAATCCTGACTGGATTCTGGGCCAGCTTCAACCAGATCTTTATCACCATGCCGGAGTTTATCCGTGACTTTGTAGATACCTCTGACCTGGTTCATTTCCTTGGGATCTTCGGAACCGGTGTCCAGCAATTCCTCTCTGACGTAAACGTTGAAAGTCTTGCCGGTGTCCTCGGCGAGTTGGTCAAAGAGCACGGAGCACTTGCCAACGTTGAAGTTGCTAAGGAGGTTTTCTTCGAGCTGGTCCATTACAAGGTACGTGTACCACATGAAGAGATTATGGCAACTTTTGCCAGCTTGTCCGCAACGGGAACCCCTGACCAGGCAGCACTGATGGCTGTTGCTAACGATTGGGCTGAAAAATACAGGCAAGTCAATCCGGAATACATCATCAACATTGATGCCGGCTCTATTGTGATTTTCCAGATTATGGTCAGTTCGATTATTGACCGTTGGAAACCATTCCCGGTACTGGTTGTCGGAACTATTGTTGCAGGTACAGGAATCGCGATGGGTGCTATAGCGCTCACTGGTTTGCTGGTGATTGTGGCGATTGTCGTCTTCGCGTTTGGCGAGATGATCGCGTCGCCGAAGAGTCAGGAATATGTTGCACGTATCGCCCCGAAAGCTAAAACAGCGCTGTTTATGGGTTATTACTTCGTTTCAGTAGCGCTTGGAAACCTGTTCGGCGGAATTCTAAGTGGCTGGGGATATGAAAAAGTTGCACGGGGAATGGATAAACCGGGATTGATGTGGGTTATCTTTGGTTGTGTTGGGTTCCTGACAGCCATTGCCCTGGTATTCTTTAATAAAACTGTTGTACCGAAACTTGAAGCACAACGTGAAACAAATAATGCAGAATAAAAACTGATGTTCGGTCACTGATATAATACCCGGTTCAATTTGAGCCGGGTATTTCTCATTGTTTAAAAGTCAAAAACGGTTTTATCAATCAATGTTTGAGACTCTTTGCAATAGAGTTTTTTCATCTTATTTTAGAATGATGACTGTTATTGAGAGCCGGGCAAACCTAGCACAGAGGCACCAATGACCCGCCTTACGTTTTCGCTTGGAGTTATTTTCCTGACCTGTTCCCTGGCGCTGGGTGAAACAATGCCATCGCCAAACGCACCAAAGGGACCCCTTGCTCCCTGGAACAAACATATTTCCACTGCAGACATTGATATCCAGAACCGGGTGCACAGAACCGGATCTATGTGGATGAATATCACCAACTGGGGATTCTTCGGAAATTACAGTACACTTAGTGATGACCAGATGACCGATCCCGAGTATCCTGGAACCTGGGCTCCGCAATGTGAATTCCCCGGGGGAAGTGGTGTTCAATATCTGTACCAGGGAACACTCTGGCTGGGTGCGATGATCCAGGATGAGGGATTCCAGTATCCACGAGTTTCTACAGGTACAGAAGGCTGGATCGTCCCGCGAATCCATGAATTTTACCCGGGCGAAGTACCTGACCCAATAGTCGAACGAACTACACGTCCCAATGCTTTCAACAGGCTTGGTGATTTTATCACCAGCGATGATGCGATAAGTGAGCAGGATTTTGTAGTTACGTATACAGACACCCTGAGGGACCCTTACTATGTTGAATCGGATCCCCGTGATGGAGTTCATGAACCCCTGGGAATCAAAATTACCCAGACAAGTTATTCCTGGAGCTATGCATACGCCCGTGATTTTATCATCATCGACTGGGAAATTGAAAATATCGCCGATAACTATCTTAAAAATCTCTATGTGGGTTTGTATGTGGATGCCGATGTAGGTGCGATCTGGGAACAGAGCCGCGACAACACTGCCGGCCACACTGATGATATCTGCGGATTCCAACAATATTACTATTACGAGAATGCTGAGGGTATCCTGGATTCAATGGTCATTAATACTGCCTGGATCGCAGATAATGACGGACGTCCGACACCAGTTGCAGCCGGTAATGATTTTATCACACCTCATGTTACCGGGGTTAGAGTAGTGCGTGCACCTAATCCACGTTTAAAAACCAGTTTTAACTGGTGGATATCCAATAGTGATCCCACACTCGATTTTGGACCGGCCTGGGATGACGATGGTTCAGATGGTGAATGGACCGAAGAGCTTGGAACTCCGCTCGGTGACAACAGGAAATATTTTGTCCTTGGAAATCGAGAATTTGATTACGACCAGGTGTATGTTGATGAACCGGATTGGATAGCGGAAAATCCACAGGAAACTAATAATCCTGCAACTGGAGCAGAAGAGACACATAATTGGCGTGTTTCAGACGGACCGAACGAAGATTTAGCGAATGGATATGATACCCGTTACCTGTTGTCATGGGGACCGTTGGGCATATTTGATTTTATTGATGAGTCCGGGGAACGGATTTATCGTCTCAATCCCGGTGAAAGATTCAGTATGACTGTTGGATATGTCGCGGGAGAAAATTTCCACGACCGTAACAATCCTCAAGCTTCAAACGCTGAAATTGATCCCACACTATTTGACTTCACCGATCTACGTTACAACGCTGACTGGGTTGCCAAGGTATATGACAACCCGATGATCGATACAAATGGAGATGGCTGGTATGGTGAAGATACTGGCCTGGACATGCTATACGCAGAAAATATCGGTGACCCGGTAATAATTGATGGAATAAATTACGGTACCTACCCGGGAGCTGATGAAGGCGAACTTGACAATCGACTTCAACCTGAAGAAGACATTAATCCATTAAAACCGATTCAATATGATTATACAACCGGTAACGGAATGCTTGATTTTGGCGATGGTGAACCGGATTTCCGCGGTCCGCCTCCTCCGCCGATCCCTATTTTAACCCATATTCCACATCCGGACGACATAAAACTGCACTGGACAAAATTCCCCAGCGAAGATTCATTATACCAGGATCCTTTCAGTCGCCTGCAGGATTTTGAAGGATACAGGATTTATCTCTCTACTAGTGGGTTGGAAGAAGAATACAGTTTTCTTGCGGAATATGACCGTATAGATTTCGCTTATTATTCCGATAATGACAGCATAATGACAGTTCCCGTTGAAGACATTACCAATCTTCCGTCAGATTCGATAATCAACGAGGTTCCCGGACGTTTGTTGCCGGTTGGTCCCAACACAGGATTTGATGACCTCTGGGACCCGGTTAATGAAGAATATATCTACCGTTTACCGGATACCCATCCAATAATCCCGCGCTGGTACGCAGTAACAGCTTTTGATTATGGCGATCCCAAATCGGGAACACCACCCCTGGAAAGTTCCAAGGGAGCGAACGCGATTTATATCGCGCCATCGGGATCACCTGATAGAGAGCCGGGAGTTGTACCAAATCCATATCGCGCTGATCAGAACTATACGAGAGTATATGGTAGTGGATATGCCTGGGAAAATCGTGACGATGGCACAATTGATTTTTATCCCCAGACAGATAGACGTATATATTTCTATAATTTACCGGCTGAATGCATTATCAGGGTCTTTACTGTCTCAGGTGATCTCGTGCAGATAATTCCTCATAATACAATTGGAGATTTGAACTCTATGGAGAGCCTGGAGTATGCTGAAGGTTGGGATCTGAATTCACGCAACCGTCAACAGATTGTATCAGGTCTTTATATTTTCAGCGTGGAGGACATGACCCCCGAAAATAAAGGAAAAATTAAGACCGGCAAGTTTGTAGTCATTCGTTAATATTATTATACTCGTGTGATCTGGAGCACATGTAAAGAGAACCAGGGTAATTTACATTTATCATCCCATGATTCGGAAGTGTACCAATGTCAAGTGAAACGTCAATGCGTGTTACCTTCTGGGGCGCACGTGGCAGTATTCCAACACCCTTAACTCCTTTAGAAGTAGAACGTAAGGCAATATCTCTTGCGGAGCAGGTGGTGCGTGCGGGTATCACTGATCCGGACCAGGTTGAAACTTACCTGATGGAAAACAATACACTTTTAGAACGGGGTACGGTTGGCGGTAATACTACCTGTGTCAGTGTTGAATGGGATGACACTACAATCATTTTTGATGCCGGTACAGGAATCCGTGTCCTGGGTAATAAGTTGATGAAAGGACCACTCGGAAAGGGAGGAGAAGAAGCTTTTCTCCTGATGACCCACACCCATTGGGATCACATAATGGGCTTTCCGTTTTTCGGTCCTCTCTTCAAGGATAATACGATACATATCCATGGTGGTCATCCTGACCTGGAAAAGCGTTTTAGAGGCCAGCAGGCAGCTGAATACTACCCGATTTCACTTGATGTATTCCCAGCCAGCCTCAAATTTCATCATTGCGAGGAAAATAAGTGGTATGATCTCCCCAATGGTGGCCAGTTCAAAACCATTTTATTAAATCATCCGGGTGGATGTTACGGGTATCGGGTCAGACGAAACGGGAAATCGGTTGTATTTGCTACTGATGCTGAGTATAAACGTTATGATGATGAAGCAATAGATAAAGCCAGGAATTTCTTCCAGGATTCCGACCTGCTTATTTTCGACTCACAGTATACTCTTGAGGAGAGCCTGTTAAAAGAGGACTGGGGACATTCGACAGCGGTTATGGGGGTTAAATTGGCAGTGCAGGCGAACGTTAAAAAACTTGCGCTTTTCCACCACGAACCAAACTATTCCGACGATTTTATCAATACCATACTGCATAAAGCTGTTGAGGATAAGGAAAAATACTATCCTGATGCACCTCTGGAGCTGATTGTTGCTGTGGAGGGATTAACAGTAGTCTTGTAAACTAATAGCTATTGCAATAAAAAAGCCGCTCGTCGCGGCTTTTATCTTTTATAGTTATTTAAGAGATATCCGTTTACTCGACTGTAGCTGTCTCGAGTTGTTTTCTGTAAGCCATAGCCCTCAGCAGGTGTATCAGTTTATATGCCCTGGCTATTCCATGTAGCGATTCAAATTGCCCAACAAAAAGATAACCACCCGGTACCAGAGATTCGTTTAAACATGATACTATGGTTCTTTTCTGTTTAATATCGAAAAAGCTTAAGACATTTCGGCAGAAAATCGCGTCCATTTTACCAAGTTTTACAACAGCTTCATGGTCAGCCAGGTCAACAACTGAACATGTGACCATTTTCTGAATATCTTCGATTGGTGAGACCTCTTCGCCTTCCAGGTTAAAGAATGTTTGTTTGTACTCGGCTGGAACGTCAATGATACTGCTTTCAGGATATTTTGCAAGTTCAATTTTATAAAGCTTATCCTGATCAATATCAGTGGCAAGAATTTCAACATTCCATTTGGAGAAATATGCACCCAATACTTTTTTTACTATCATTGCGATAGTATATGGTTCTTCTCCCCATCCGGCTGCAGATGACCAGATTCTGAGTGATCTTTCCCCGTCCCTGGTTCTACGAACTATCAGCTCCGGCAGAACTTGCTTTTCGAACGTTTCAAACTGGTCAGGATCACGGAAGAATTTAACGCTAGTCTCAGCGAAAACTTTTAATAACTCTTTAATTTCCAGGGTTTGGTCGGGTTCGGAAAAAAGGATATCAAAATAATCAGACCATCCTTTTTTCTGGAGGTGTTCCATTCTCATTGAAACTGCTTTAACGATATCATCTCTTCTGGTATCAGAGATGTACAGCCCTGCCTCGGTGTATACCCGTTCCCTGAGGCGCTGGAAAGTATCATTATCGAGTGTGTGTAGAGGATCCACGCCAACTCCAGCAGGTTAATTTTCGAATCAGTTGCTGTTCAAAGTTGTATTGAGGAACTCGTGAGCATTTTCAATTTCAGTTTCTATATCAAAAGTAAACCGTTCAAGATCCAGGGATGCCATGTTAGGCTTTCTGCTTTGAAGCACAGTCCACGCCGGGTCATCTACAATAGCTGTTTTTACCCGGTCACCACCAAATCCGATATCGGCAGATTTACAGAAAATGTCGGCGAGGTGAACCAGTGCAATCTCAGCATCGTTTGTTGGTGCCTGGAGAACATGATGGTGGAACCTGATTGTATTAACCAGGAAATCGGGTAAACCCCAGCGTTCAGCCAGCCAGGCGCCAATTTCAGTATGGTCTGTCCCAAGGATCCTGTTTTCAGCCTCCCTCATGGAGATATTTTCTTTGGCGGATAATTCCAGGCTTTCAACAAACTCTTCGAAAAAATATTTGGCTATAACAATTTTACCGAGGTCGTGCAGAAGCCCGCCGGTAAACACGCTACTTTCTTCCCTGAAACCGAGACGACGTCCCAGCAATTTGGCTATTTCACCAACTCCAGCGCTGTGAAGCCAGAATTGTCTATAGTCAAAATCAGAATTGACCGAATCGCTGGGAAATGCCTTAAAAATCGAAATAGCTGTTACCAGGCTGTTGATTTCACGCATACCCAGGATTACAAGAGCCATATTCAGCGATTCAATTCTACGCCTCATTCCATAAAATGCTGAATTTGCGATTTTGAGAATTTTTGAGGTCAACGACGGGTCGTTTCTAATTACCGAAACAATATCGGAAACATTGCTGTTCGGGTCTTTGACAAGCATTGAAACTTTTGTCGCTACTTCCGGGAGAGTGGGAAGGTCACCTATCCGAGTGATATGTTTCTGAATTTCCTGCACTCGCTCACTGCTCATAATTGCTCTTCCTTTTTTAGGCAAATCTTATTGCCAATATGTGCAAAGGACGGAATTTACGCGTCAGATATTAGCTGTAAAACCAGTCACACCAATATACATTACAAATCAATCAATTTCTATGATTGTATAGTAGTTACGCTGTTAATTTCCTTTGGGAATATCTTCGCCCTGGCTTCGGTACTCATTCAACTTGTTTCTCAAGGTTCTAATTGAAATTCCAAGCCTGTTAGCTGTTTGGGTACGGTTAAATCCCAGCTCTCTCAGAGTTTGCAATATGTGTTTCTTTTCTAACTCATGTAAAGTGATAGAACCATAATTTTCAGCTTTTTCCGATATGTTCGATAGCGCCACGCTATCAAATGTTACATCATCTTTTCTGATCCAGAGATCCCTCGCTAATACTACTGCTCGCTCAACCCGGTTTTCAAGTTCTCGAACGTTACCCTGCCATGCCTGGGACTTGAGGTAGTTAATAGCTTCTGGATCGACGCCTTCAAATTCTCTGCCGTAACGGTCACCATATTTTCGAACAAAATGGGCTACAAGTGCAGGTATATCATCTCTCCTGCCGGCAAGTGGCGGTAGCTGAATAGGAACGACGTTCAATCTGAAGTAAAGGTCCTCACGGAACCTGCCCTGACGTACCTCTTCCGTAAGGTCACAATTTGAGGTAGCAACAACCCGGACGTCTACTTCAATTGATTCATTTGATCCGACTCTCTCAAATTCTCGTTCCTGTAATACCCTGAGAAGTTTTGGCTGCAAAGTTACCGGCATTTCGCTGATTTCGTCGAGGAGAATTGTTCCACCGCTGGCGGCTTCAAATTTACCTTTTCGAGTTCTTATCGCCCCTGTAAACGCACCCTTCTCATGACCGAATAATTCACTTTCAACCAGGCCTTCGGGAAGTGCTGCGCAATTCATTTTTATAAATGGTCCCTGTGCCCTCGGGCTGGACCAGTGAAGCCCCCTGGCAATCAGTTCTTTCCCTGTTCCTGAGGGGCCTGTTATCAATACATCGACCGGTTGAGCGGCCAGCCTGTTTACAGTTTCCAGGATCTGTTTCATTGGCTCGCTGGAACCTACAATCGCTTCAATGCCCTGCTCCTGCTGAACCATCTGCCTCAGCGCACGGTTCTCATGAACAAGGTCTCTTCTTTCGAGAGCTCTCTCAACCGTAAATTTAAGAAGTTTATTATCAACCGGTTTGGTTAAATAATGAAAGGCGCCTCTCTGCATAGCTTCCACGGCACTTTCGATAGTTCCGTGTGCTGTCATAACTATAAAAGGGGTATCTTTCTGCTTGCGCATGGCATGATCGAGTACAACCATACCGGAGATTCCGGGCAGTTTCAAGTCGCTGATTATCAGGTCGTACTGGTTTTTCTCAATCAGTTCAACTGCACGTTCACCGGTGGATGCAGGTACCGGCTGGTGACCAAACCTGTCGAGGGCCTGGGTTAAATAATCAAGTACGATTGGTTCATCATCTATAACTAGGGTGTTATACCTGCTCATGTTAATCTCGTTATCGGAAGAACAAGCTCAAACTGGCTTCCTTTATCCAACTCAGATTGAACTTTGATTTCTCCGTGATGTACGTCTATAATCTTTTTTACTATGGATAGGCCCAGCCCGGTGCCTTTTATACGGGTAGTGAAAAACGGGCTGAATATTTTCTCAAGGTTTTCCGCGGCAATTCCTTCGCCGGTATCATCAATGCTGATCCGTACCCTGTTTCTCAGTAAATCCCAGCTCAAGGATATCTCTACCCGGCATTCATGTTTGCAGGCGTAAATTGAATTTTTTAAAAGGTTCAGAACAGCCTGTTTTAAAAGTTGCGGATCACAGGTAACAGGTACACTTTCTTCGGGGACTTTCAGGACAAATTCTATATCCTTTTCCAGTCCCCTGACTTCAGCTTCGATAAGTTCTGTTTCTTCTTTGAGTAAATGAACCAGGTCGATTTTTTCAAACATGGGGCAGATTGGATTAGTAAACTCCAGCAGCCTACCGGCGATCAGGTCAATTTCTTTAACGCCCTGAACAATCCTGTCAACTGTTGGCCGGACTGGATCATCTTTTGGAATGTCCTCTTCCAGGAACTGCGCGAATCCCTGGACGCCTGCAAGTGGGTTTCTAAGTTCATGAGCTACCTGGGCAGCCATTTCACCAAGGGAAGCCAGGTTTGCGCTCTGCTGCATCCTCTCCTGCATATCCCTCAGGACACGAAGATCTTCAAATACCTCCAGTACACCAGTTTTATCATTCTTCTCATCTATGATCCAGGATGTCGAAAATCTGACTGGCAAATGATTGCCGTCAACAATTTTCAATTCCTTCTCTTTGGATTCTATCATTGAACCGGTTGTCAGCGTGTAAACAGGTGAGTCGGGTTCCGTTATCTGGCAGTTGAATATATTGACGTATGGCTGGCCAATAATGTTATGTGCTTTTAGTCCCGTAAGCTGTTCAGCATAGGTGTTAAAAAGCGTTATTATACCATCCATATCGAGAACAAGAATTCCAGCAGGAACATTTGCCAGTACAGAAGTTAGAAATCCTTCAGTCCTCCTAAGTAATCTTACCTGCTCTTCAAGTTGTGAACTAAGCTGGGCTATCTGGCCTTCAAGAGCCCTGTAAGACTGCGCGAAAACTGTAGACGCCTGGGAAAATCCTTCGAACAGGTTTACCAGTTCAATGAGGTCATCAGCTGATACTCTTTTATCGGTGTTCTCCGCTGCGTCCAAGCTATATTCTCCCTAACCGGTTATTAATTCTTATCGTTCTGAGTTTTCCCGTCTTCAAAATCCCCATCCTTGAATACTACTGCTGTAAAGGAGTACAGTTCAATATCTTTCTCCCTCCAGCTATCCCCCGGGAGACTTGCTTTTAAACATATGTTTTCGAGGAATGTTTCCCTGTCCCATTTTCGCTCTGAAGCGACCTGTGGTAACAATAATCCGCGGTTATAACCTTTGATTATCCATAAGCCATGTTTGCCGGGGTTAACTTTTTCCGGACTAATTGGGGACATCGGGGACAACAGGCTGATTTCAATCTCAGTATCATCCAGTTCGTCTATATTCAGCGTAGAAAACCTTGGATCCCTGGTTGCGGCTGCCCTGGCTGCTTCGGCAACATTTACGCTCAATGGCCTGTCTGATTCAACAAAACCAATACACCCACGCAACTTCCCGCTGGTTTTAATTGTTACGAACGCACCCATGTTTTCCGAGAGTTTTTGGTCATTCAATCTGACGGGTTGCGGCACATCACCCAGGATCGCGGAACGAATTTGCGCACGTGCAAGCCTGAGTAAAGAAATTTTCTGATCTTGAGTGATTTCATCAGGTGATTGCTGATCGACTTCTATGTTTTTCCTGTCGATGTTATTCGTTTCAGCCTGTTCAGGTTTGTCATCCTGGTTTTTTTTCTCGAAGGCTGCTGCCATATAACCCACTACTCTTTCATAATCACCATATGGAGAATCAGCAGAAGTTTTATATTCGAGAACCCTTGAGGAATCAGCACCAAGCGAGTGAGAACACATCATAACCGTCATCACAGGGCCACTTCCGCAAGCCTGGGCTTCACGGTTGTCGATCAGTTCTGCGATTCCACGCGGATTAAACGCGCGGACCTGCCTGAGAATATTCGAATCAAGTTTACGCGCTTCTCTGTATGAATGGTAGTGGCTTAAATCAGTCGAAGCCACCAGGACTGAATTCGTGCCTCGAATGACGTTTACTATTGATTCGGCTAGCTGTTTGGACATTTCGTATGATTGATTTCCCATCAGAATCGGAACGATGCTGAAATCTTTCAGGACAGATTGGAGAAATGGTAATTGTACCTCCAAGCAATGTTCCCCCCAGGTTCCCTTAATCGCATGGCCTTTAATCGAAGCCTGTACATATTCATCCTCTCCAGATTCAACAATTGCCTTGGCCAATTCTGAGTTTACTGGTACCTCTCCAAGCGGAGTTGTATAATAACCTCCAGTTAGCACGGACGAAAAATAAAATCCTTCTGAATGACTGGGACCTACAAGTATCACGTTCTCAATGTTTTCTTTTTCTTCAAGGAGGTGGAAAGATTCTGCAGCGACATTCCCGCTGAAAACATAACCTGCATGGGGTGCTATCAGCCCAATCAACTCACCCTCTGGCGAAGAAGATGCTTTGGCAAGCATCTTTTTAACTGTCTTCGAAAGATTATCCGGATCATCCGGATAAAATTGTCCTGCGACAACAGGTGATCGTTCAAGCACAGCTTCCATAGATCTGATATCCCGGGATGATTTTAAGTTTTGATGCAGTAAGCTCGGTCGAGTCTTGCCTAAGATACTATCTCAAGCTACCAATACCAATTGTTAATAACTGCTCATTGAAAATTTGAGTGGGGGAAATCATAATCACTAGTAAAGTTCTTTGGTATATTTTGCTTTTAATGTGATTAGTCGCAAATCGTTGTGTTAGTCAAACCTCGTCTGCGTTGTGAAAAGGAATCCTCTGTCGCTTGGTTTTCATGTTTATTTTTTCTTATTTTATAAGCGGAAGGATTATGAGGGGATTAGTTTTTCCACAAAAGATATTGATTCAAGTCACAGGCCATCAAGCGATGTTGGTATAAATTACTTGTTTGGTGGATTTCTTATCATTTTCCCAGATCATTCAGCGCAAAGGGGACAGATTATGCGGACTTTGACGGTTAGCCTTATGATTGTATTTCTCGGCAGTTTAGCCTTTGCCGGTGAATCCCAGAAAAATTATTCTTTTGATCAAGCGATGGTAACTTCGGCTGATGAATATCATCGGATATTTATCCAGGATTTAATGTTGATCGGGCAACCGGGTGATCCAGCGCTTCCGACCGCAAGTTATACCGTAATCTTGCCTCCCGGCGAAGAGTTGACAGGAGTGCAGATTGTCAGTGAGAACTGGATTCAGCTGGAAGGATCATATCTTCCCGAACCTTTTGCTCCCCAGGTTCCAATCAGTTCAGGAATTAAACCGGAGGCGATTCCCAATGCCGCCGTCTATAATTCCGATAATATTTATCCTGCCAGCCCTGTCAGTGATATTCAAACAGGATTCTTAAGAGGATATTCAATCGGGACATACCTGATCCATCCTGTTCGCTGGAATCCGGCAACTGGTGAGGCTGAACAACTGGTTGATGTCCGTGTCAATATTGTTTCCAAACCTACAGATCGTGCCGCAAACGCTCTCCGTCTCCTCAGAACCGATCCGGCTACTCAGAAAATGGTCAGGGATTTAACCAGCGATAATGTTGCTGTCAATCAGTATGTCACGGAAGTTGATGAACTGGATGAGATAGACCCGAAGTTTTTGATTATTTGTGATGTCAGTCATGAGAATGAGTGGGAAGAATACGCAATTTATAAAAGGTCACGAGGACTTCCCACAGAGGTCCTTAATACCATGGATATAGATGCCACTTTTACCGGTGTAGATTTACAGGAAAAAATCCGTAACGCCATTATTGATAAATATATCTTCAGTGGTATAGAACATGTTCTTCTTGGTGGCGACGTAGCATATGTACCGCACCGGGAATTGCGTTGTGTTTCATGGGTAGGCCAGGGAGCTGAGGAAGATGATATTCCCGCCGATCTATACTACGCGGGTCTTGACGGCGACTGGAACGATGACGGTGACCAGTTGTGGGGAGAATATTCAGTTTGGAACGATGAATCAGATCTCTACCAGGAAGTGACCATCGGTCGGGCTCCGGTCAACACAACCGCACAGCTTGAATCCTGGATAGAAAAACAGATTCTCTACCAGTCAGAACCGGTTGTCGATGAAGTAGTAAATGCATTGATGGTAGGTGAATACCTCGGTTGGAATAACACCGGTGGTGACTATAAAGATGAAGTATATATGGGATCCAATGCGCATGGTTACACGACAGCAGGTTTTCCTGAAAACTGGGATGTAAATACACTTTACGACCGTGATAACGGTTGGAACGGCTGGAATTTGAACGCTCTGTTCAGTGATTTGAATTCCGGTGTGCATATGGTTAATCACCTTGGCCATGCTGATGTATCTTACGCGCTCAAAGCTTTTAATAGCGACATCACAGATTTCGATTTAACAAATGACGGCGTTACCCATAGCCGTTACCTTCTATACACGCAAGGCTGCTACTGCGGGGCTTTCGAGCAGAATAGTATTACCGAAAAATGGAATTCTATTGATAACGGCGCATTTGCAGTGATCTCCAACAGCCGTTTTGGTTGGGGTTCCGGCAACAACACAGATGGTGCGTCTCAACGTTATGACCGTGAATTTTTTGATGCCATCTTTGATGAAGATTTAACGTTAATTGGCGAAGCCAACCGTGATTCAAAACATGAAAATATTGGCGTTGTAAACGCTTCATGCATGAGGTGGTGTTTCTACGAGATAAACCTTTTTGGTGATCCGACCATTGATCTTTACACAGATACACCAGGAGTTCTTGAAGTGGAACTGCCCGATACCTACCTGCTGGGACAAGATTATCTTACAGTTACTACCCCCGGCCTAAGCTGGGCAAGAGTAGCCGTGTTGATGGACGATGATCTTCTTGGTGTTGGCTACACGGATTACAACGGAAACGCGAATATTCCCATCGAGCTTGAGGATCCAGGAACAATAACTGTAAATGTAATTGCTCATAATTACCTGCCATGGACTGGTGATCTGCTGGTTATCAACGCCGACGGTCCATATCCGACCGTTGCAGGCTGTGTTATTGATGATTCAGAATCTGGAAATGGTAACGGAAATGCCGATTTTGGCGAAGATATTATCATTAACCTTGAAGTTGTAAATCTTGGACAGGATGAAATTAACAATATGGAAGTAGTTTTTGAAAGTATGGATGACTGCCTGGTAATAAACGAGGATACGGCAATTATCCCTACTTTAGCTCCTGACGGTACAACAATAGTTGAGTTTCCAGCTTCAGTAGCCGTTGATGTTGAAGATGAACTGGATGTACCAATTCATGTCACATTTAATGCCGGTGATGATTCCTGGGATCGTGATATATCAGTAGAGATGCATGCACCGGTTCTCACGGCAAGTATTGCTTATGCCAATGATGTCCTGACCGGAAACGGCAACCACCGTCTTGATCCGGGTGAAACAGCTTCCGTAGTACTCTCATTGACAAATGAAGGTACTGCAGATCTTTCGTCATCACTACTTGATGTCTATTGCGACAATCCACATGTGACCGCAATTGAAATCCTGGAAGAAACGGTAGCGGTAAACTCAGGGGAGACGACCACATACAATAACGGCTTTAGTGTTACCATAGACGAAGAGACACCCGATCCATACCGTCTAACCATGATGCTTATTCTCGAGCGGGAGGATGGCTTCAGGCACCAGAACTTTGACCTTGTCAGTGTCGGTGGATTTTACGATGATTCTGATGGCAGTCCGCAGAACGTAGAACATTATGCCCTGGGCGATGGTGGTGATCAGTGGCATATTTCGGCGGACAGGAACTGGACAGATGGAGGCATGTTCTCCTGGAAAATTGGAGGCGAAGGTTATGGGACGGAATATGACGACAATCTTGATGCCTGCCTTCAGTTACCACCAATACCACGCAGCCAACCTCTGACTTTGTCATTCCGGCACTGGATGGAAGCTGAGATATCCGTCCAATGGCCTGGTGAATGCTATGATGGTGGCAGGGTAGAGATTTCGCCAAATGGCGATTTATGGATCGGCTTGCAAATGCCTGGCTATAATTATACGGTAAGGGATGGTGCAACTGAACTTGAAGGTCAGATGGTCTATTCCGGGTCAATCGAATGGGAAGAACAGAGCTATACTTTCCAGCCTGGAGATGAAGACGACAGCCTGCATGTCCGGTTCAGGTTCTGTTCCGACCAGGGAACAGTGCGCGAAGGATGGTACTTGGATGATATCAGCATCAGTATCGGAGCCTTACGGAATTCACCACATACATTGAGTGGTGAAGTTAACGGGTTTGGCGAAACCGAATTAAGCTGGCTGACACCTGATCCCGAACTCGACCAGGATTTTGACCTGCTTGGTTTTTACATCTACCGCAATGGAGAAATTGTCAGTGATGTGGTCGTGGATGTTACTTATAGCGATCCCATGTATGAATTACCGCCGGATACATACATGTATTATGTGACCGCGGCATATTCAAATGGGGAATCATCACAAAGCAATGAAATATTTGTTGCCTGGGACGGTGATGTGGTCACTGAAGATTTGGAATTGCCAATTGACTGGAACCTGGCGCAGCCTTATCCAAATCCTTTTAATCCCACGACAAGTATTACCATTTCCGTTCCTGAAGCGGCGGATATCAAGCTTGATGTTTATGACCTTCTCGGCAGGCAGGTCGCTGTTCTTGCCGCGGGGCAAGTGACAGCCGGATATCACCAGTTTACCGTTGATGCCGGAAACTGGGCTTCAGGCCTTTATTTCGTTAAGTTTGAGACACCGGCACAGTCATTTGTCAGGAAGATGGTCCTGGTAAAATAAGAGCTATCTAAAAAGTTAGGACTGTTTATAAGAGATATTTTAGCCTGGCCTGGGTTGCAAGCCAACCCAGGCTACACACAATATTATTAAAATATCTACCCACATTGTGTAGCCCGGGTTGACTCGCAACCCGGGTTTCTTCATTTATTACAATAATAATCAGCTTATCCAACCACACAATACTTTAATAGCTAAATCAATATTTGGTAACACTTCCTTGAGATATAAGCATATTTTTTTTATATTTAGATATCAGGGGAGAATTACCATGATGAAACCGTTTTTATCGTTTATTATGATCACATTTGCGTTCTTTTGCGCTTCGGGTGTATATGCTCAGGATAGCTGGAACATCGAACAACTAGGCGAAGTTGATACTCCTGGTTTTACACATTTTACCGATCTTTATGATACATATGCTTGTGTCGCGGATTGGACTCACGGATTCAAAGTAGTTGATATTGCCGATCCGGAAAATCCAGTTATTGTTGGTGAACTGGATATACAAGGCTGGGCAAGATACCTCACAGTTCATGAACACTACGCTTTTATAGCTGCACATAGTTCCGGATTGCGAATAGTTGACCTAAGTGATCCCTACAATCCAGTAGAAATCAGTAATTATCCAATTCCAGGTGAATGTGCACGAGTGGCCGTAAGAGATAGTATTGCGTACGTGGTATCACATTTTACAGATGAAGATTTTCACATTGTAGATATAAGCGATATTGAAAATCCACAAGTAATCAGTACTTTCGAAACTAATGGTTTAGCAAGCGATGTTCAAATTTCGGGTGACTTTGCCTTTGTACCTGTCAGGTATGAAGGTTTACTCATTATTGATGTTTCCGACCAGGAAAATCCTATTGAAGTAAGCTTTACAGAGACACTGAGTAATTGTGCAGCGGTAATGTTGTATAATGAATGCGCTCTAATTGCAGAATGGGAAGATGGTTTAAGCATTTACAACGTTGCTGATCCTGAAAATCCAACCTTTGTATCTGTATATGAAGCAGATGGTGACGCAGGAATGATTGATGTTCAAGAAGATTTTGCTTACGTGGTTGGTTATTGGGGATCACATTTGAGAGTAATTAATATTTCAAACCCTGAAAATCCTGTTGAGACAGGATTCCATGATACTCTTGGTAATACCTCTGGAGTAATTGCCGTGGGAGATTACGCATATGTAGCAGATGGTTACGCTGGATTAAAAGTTTTCGATTGTTCAAATGCCACTAATATTGAAGATCCGGAAAACCTCTCCTTAAGCATAGAATCCTGGAGTGATCCAACCGTAATCGGTCCGGGAGGGGGATGGTTCAGGTTTCATGCGTCAGTGATAAATAATAGTGAGTCTTTTTCTTACTTTGACGCTTGGACTGAGGTGTTGCTTCCAAATGGAGATACATTTGGACCGCTATTTGAAACGGACAATATATTCATCGAGAGTGGTCAAGAACTTCAAGCCAATCCGTTTCAATGGGTACCTGATTTTGCTCCAGCTGGCGAATATGTGTTCTATGCAAAGGTTGGTTCTTATCCTGAAGCTACAGCAGTCGACAGTTTTGACTTTGTTAAGATAGAAGATTTCGGTGCACCTGCCCACGACAACGGATGGACTGCAACGGAATGGTTTGAGAATAACTCTAATTATTTGTCAGTAAATACTCCTTCAGGGTACAATGTTGAATCATATCCTAATCCCTTTAATCCAACGACAACTGTCACCATATCAGTTCCTGAATCGGCGGATATCAAGCTTGGTGTATATGACCTTCTCGGCAGACAAGTTGCTGTTCTTGCAGCGGGGCAGGTGACGGCCGGATATCACCAGTTTACCGTTGATGCCGGTAACTGGGCATCGGGTCTTTATTTCGTCAAGTTTGAGACACCGGCACAGTCATTTGTCAGGAAGATGGTCCTGGTAAAATAAAAGCTATCTAAAAAGTTAGGACTGTTTATAAGAGATATTTGTAGCCTGGCCTGGGTTGCAAGCCAAACCAGGCTACACGCAATACTAATATAATACTGATCCTTTTTGTGTAGCCCGGGTTGACTCGCAACCCGGGTTTCTTATTAAGTTGTTACATACCAGTTCAACAACAATTCCAAACAGGAGGATTTATGGACGTTATCCTGACAGAAATGGGTGGTCACCTGGTAAAAATCCTCTGCAGCAAAGCCACCAGGATTGATGATGGATTAACCGAAAGAGTTGAAGGTGAAAATGTCTGGTATGTTGGATTTGATGAAGATCATTACTTTATCACAGAAGAGGAACAACTTGATCCTGAAACTGAGGCGGAAGTGAAAAAATTACTTGGAAAGGCAGGATCAGAGGCAGTATCCCCATCTCACCAGAAGGTTACTATTTCCGGGACGCCTTGTATCGTATTCACCAGGGAATAATTTAGAGGTAAACCTGTTTAAATGTATTGAGTTGATAATTGACGTAAAAGTTAGTAAAACTACATCCATAATCAAAAAACAAACTATCTGTCTATTTAGTTTTGCATTATAGTGTTTCCTTATTTAGTTTTACTAGTATTCGGAATCCACCTCTAAACATTAAAAAACTGAAGGAGGTTGTCATGAATCAGATTGCGGTAATCGATAGACTCTACTAAAAAAGTAAATCCTCCTAAACTGTTACATTTGCAATCAACTGTTCCGATATCGATTACTCGGACAAGACTTGCACACAAACTTCACTGACCACTCCCGAACGTAAAAACACCCTCGTCTGCAATCTGGAAAATAATCCAAATCCAAACAATCAACGTTTGAAAAATGTAGAATTCTGTTTCAATTATGTTATCCCGTTAATGAATTGGAAAAATTTATGGAGGAAACATAAATGTCAAATCTCATTGAGGAATTAGAAAAGGAATTAAGATATCCTATAGAGAACTATGAATTTATACTTAAGAAGAGTAGAATACTAATCTTTGAACCGAGTATCAAAGCGCGGGAACTTGCACGTAAGATTACAGAAGACGATTCATTTTATTATAAAACGCTAAGTGCAATTACCGAAAAACGATATGATCGTGCACAAAGGATGCTTTTTGAATCTAAACGCGAGAAAGAAATCGATGATATAAAACTATACGAAACTTTTGGAATGATAGACTTTTATAAAGGAAATTATTTGGAATCTTCGAATTGGCTATCAAAAGCTTTAAAACTTGACCAAGACAATTTCCGTCTTTCATATATGTGCATAAAAACGATGATCTATGCTGGGCTTTTTTTACAAGCTGAGCAACTTGCAATTAAAGCTTTAGAGCTAACCGAAAGAAAACTCGGTCCTGATCATCCTGAAACAGCCAGTGCAATTAATAATCTAGCTGGATTATGTTGCGAACAAGGATTATACAATGAAGCAGAACAGCTTTATAAAAGGATTATTGAAATAATGAAGGAGGCTGTAGGCCCGGATCATACTAACATAGCAGTCTGTTTAAACAACCTGGCAGGATTATACTTTGAACAAAGCATGTATAATAAGGCCGAACATCTGATAAAAAGTGCAATTAAAATTGGAAGTAAAGCTTCAGGCTTGAACCATCCAAACACAGTAAAATATCTTCAGCACCTGGCGAAATTGTATTGTGAACAGGGTAAATATTACAAATCAAAACAATTGTTCAAGAAAGTGTTGAGAATAAGGGAACAAACTCTAAGTCCTGATCATCCCGATATAGAAATTTCTCTTCACGATCTGGCTGGAATATACAGCGAACAAGGATTGTTACATAAAGCAATACCATTATATGAACGAACTTTAGCAATGAGGGAAAAAACTGTTGGTCCTGATCATCCAGATATTGCTGAATCACTTGACAATATTGCCAGAAAATACCGAAATCACGGTATATATGATGAGGTAAAGCCATTGTTAAAAAGAGCCCTTGCCATACGGGAGAAAGCTCTCGGTCAAGATCATAAGGATACAATATATTCACTAAACAATCTGGCTAGTCTATACGGTGAACAAGGTTTATTTGACAAAGCCATGCCATTGTATGAAAGAGCAGTTAAATTATCAGCCAGAACTCTTAGTTATAATAATCCGGAAATAGCAGTATACATGAACAACTTGGCTATTTTGTACCAGTTAAAACGCTTGCACAACAAAGCTGAACATTTATACAAAAAGGCGCTTGATGTACGAGAAAAAGTGTTTGGACCTTATCATCCACATGTAGCTCGCACTCTAAATGACTTGGCAGGGTTGTACCACGAACAAGAAAAATATGATACGGCTGAACCGTTATATTTAAGGGCATTGGAAATAGCGGACAAAGTACTTGAACCTGATAATCCAAACACGATTAAAATATTGACAAATTTATATTCGTTATATTCATCAATGGGGAATACAACAAAAGCAAGAAAAATTGAAGAATGCTTAAATAAGATCAAGTAGAAGTTTTCTAATTTTCGCACGTAATGAGAAAAGAGGATTTTCGTATTCTCGATCAATCCGGGTTGATCTAGTTCAGTTCCACAATTGTTGCACCCCATCCACCTGAATCACCGTGCGCGAGGTAGAAAGTTTTTACTTCGGGGATGCGTTTCAGGATAGCATGGACAGTTTCCCGTAACGCACCCGTTCCCTTACCGTGAATAATACGGACAGTCCTGATATCCCTTTCAAGGCATTCTGAGATATAATCCGGGACAAGTTCCTTTACATCCCGGGGATGGAAGGTGTGAAGGTCAAGCACACCATCGATCGGTATTTCGAGGGGTTCTTCCATAATAAATGTGTTTGGTGGTAGCCCGGGATCAGCGTATCCCGGGGATTAGTAATTCACCCGAATAATATTATTTCCAGAGTTTCAGATTCCCGCCTAGCCATTCAAGAATGGTTTCTCTTTCGACACCATTATCCATCAAATAACCTACCCAGGATAAGGTTGAATAATAATCCTGTTCCGGGGGTTGGATATGAATCTTGTATTCTTTGATTTTTTCCGTTGCGCTGATGATTGCGTTTAAATCTTCACTTTCAGCCAGCACCAGGAAGTGAGTTCCTGTTTCATGAAGTTTGTCCAGCAGGAACTGGGTAACCTGGTTAAAATCTGACCATGTACCTGTCATGATAGTCTTACCGGGATATTTCTCCGCTACCGGCAGCCACTGTTCCGGCTCATTAAACGGGAGCTGAAGCAATCCACCCTCCTCTGTCAATTCACGTAAAACAGGTGTTTTATCCGCACGTACACCTCCATCGAGTACCCACTGGCCGTGATCTCTTAACACAGCCCAGCTTAAACCCATCGCATGCGCAGCCTCGATCAGGGTAGAATCACTTTGTTGAAGTGAATCTGCTTCAATAGAAATGAAGATAGACGCTTTTCTCCGGTAACTGTTTCCTCGCATATCGGACAGTTTCGTAGCAAGATTGGTCTTTGGATTCTGTTCAATACGATCCTGCCAGCGATCGAGGATGGTGAGTGTTTGTTCGAATCTGACTGAATCCGGCAGGTAGGGGATACTGAGGATCAAACCGACGAAGCCATCTTTCAGCTGACGTTCCGCCAGGTCCATGTCCAGTACCGGCTCACCCGTGTTCTGGTGCAGGATTACCGGGAGTCCATGATGCCAGATGGTTCGTTCCCTGATATTTTTATCCCTAAGAGGCTGTTCGAATGAAGCAATAGCTTCAATCCATCGAGCAGCACCCTTAATTGTTCCCTCAATTGCTTTCCCCTCGATATTGTAAAACTGGTCATCCAGTGAGTGGTAAAAGTCATGTTTTCCCCTGCTGTAACATGTAAATGCGGGGATTCCAGCCTTACGGAACGGAGCGTGATCCGAACTTTCGCCACCCCATGCCCGGTTTGGTTCATAATACTCTTTCACTTCAGCGGGGATAGATTCCCAGAACGGTTCCCAGACTTCCGGCAGTTGATCGGCACCACCCATACCGAATTTCCCCTCGCCACGACCCGTCATGTCGAAGTTGAGCATGTTGATATATGAATAAGTATCGGGTAACAGGGGTACCAGGGCTGTACTTCCCAGTAATCCCTGTTCTTCGGCGCCGAAGATGCAGAAAATCAATGTTCTTGCCTGTGGATTTGCGGCGAAAACACGAGCAAGTTCCATCACGGAACCCGTACCGGAAGCGTTATCATCCGCACCGCTATATACCTGGCCAGCGGCATTTGAACCAGCATGATCTCCATGACCACCGACTATGATTGCTTCTTTTGACAAGATGGGATCAGTACCGGGAACAACACCGACAACATTGTATCCCATACCATTTCGAATCTTCGAGACCTTGGTCTCGATACGAAGTACCCTGTTTGTCTCAAGTGGTAAAGGATTTTCTTTCAGTTTTCGTTTATAACCATCTACAGAATATCCCGTACCGAACAGGATATGCCTGAGAATTCTTTCGCCTATGTAGAGTGCCGGGACATCAGGATTATAAGCCTTTTCCATTATTGTCGCGCCGCCGATGGGAAAACTGTCCTGGTAATACAAAACAGCTTTCGCGCCACGTTTGCAGGCTTCGGGGTATGTATAATTGCGGCTTAATTCAGCGTGCCAGTATTCACCGGTTGCTGGGGTACCTCTGAAAATGACAACAATTTTGTCTTTAACATCCATGTCACCATAATCATCCCAGTTCTTGTCCGGTTTACTGATACCATGCCCGACAAGCACGACTGGAGCATAAGCCATCGCACTACCACTGTTTCCGCAGACTGTAAAGTCATCACCAAGCAGGAAATTTACCACCCCCCATTCAGAGTTTGGCATGGACATTTTTCCGGCTTTTTCAGTGGAGGCAATCATCTCAAAAGGGACTAAAAAGTTGTCGTTGATCAGTGGTTTCAGGTTCCAGTCGTCGAATTTCTCCGCGATGTATTTCATCGCTTTCTTTTCACCCTTTTGTCCGCTTTTACGTCCCTGAAATAGGTCAGGATCCGATAGATGCTGGATGTAGGACATAGCTGAATCTGTCTTAACAGGCAACAGGGGTGGTTGGGAACTTGCAATATTTGTACTTAGTATCCAGAGAAGAAGGCTAGAAATAAGAAGGCGGATATTTTTTAACATGAACAGACTCCCATATCATGCAGGAATGCATTTGACCAGATAGATTAAGAAGATGAGACTTGAGACGCAAGGCGATAATAACCATTGACAAACTGGAGAGGTTCAAGTACCTTTACCGGGCGATAATTGGAGAAACTCGATGAGCGAGAAGAAAAAAGGCGATCAGGACAAGCCGAAAGATCAGCAGAAACAGCATCAGAGGGCCAGAACACAGGTTGCAAAACCAATGTTTACATGGCCATTTGGAAAACGAAACCTGGTAGTTTTAGTTGCTGCAATTTTGGTAATTGCCCTCGGTTATGTTTTTATGGCACAGGGTCCGCATGACAGTTTTTCATCGCTTACACTAGCTCCATTGCTACTTGTCACAGGTTATCTTTTCCTGGTTCCCCTGGCTATTATTATCAGGGATCCGGCGGATAAGAAGAAGTAAGATTTAATCAGGTTGACGATGCGTCACAATTATTCCGTTTGAGGTAGTTAAAACTATAAACGGATAATAGTTTAAAATAGTCGATTGTTTGAAAAATTATTGATTGAATTATAGATGATGGGCGATTAGCTCAGTTTTGGTTAGAGCGCTGCCCTTACAAGGCAGAGGCCACTGGTTCGAATCCAGTATCGCCCACAATAAAAACAAAAGCTTAGGATAATTTTCCTGAGCTTTTTCGTATTATTTCTGAGTCACTTAACAGCTTTTCGTTACATTTCATGAATTTTCAAATACATTTATTCAGGAATCTGGAAATTAATTTACAAAATTGCCAAAAGTTAATATGGCTACATTTGAGAAATTTATTTCTAAGAATGTCAAATTTATCTACATAATCCAGTTTTGTTTAAAGACTATCCCAAATAGGCGATATGCTAATAAATAAAGCATTTAGATTGATGTATAGGATTAATTAAGAATATGATGATATATTTAAGATCTCGAACTTGCAAACCGTTATAAGATATAATTATGTTCAAACCTTTATAATGCAAAATCTGAATTGTTATCGGAAAGATTCTCTCAAATGTATTCTGATCTAGAATTCGTCATAAAAGAGTATACAATGAAAAGAAATTTCATTCCGTATAATCACGCGTTATAAAAAGAAGTCGATTTAAGACGGGAGGAATTGTTAATATCAATTGGAAAGACATGACTCCTGATCAGTTTGTAGAATTTTGTGCTGATCTTTTAAAAGCCCCTCCTGGTTTCAAAAATGTAACATTAGGTGGAAGTGGCGCAGATTTGGGATGTGATATCTATGCAGAAGAGGACTGGGTGACCCACAGTGGCTACTCCGAGACCATACGATGGCTTATACAGTGTAAACATAATGCTGGTTCTGGTCGTGGTGTTAGCAGTACTGAGGTTGGGGATGTCATTGGATTCCTAGATGAACATAAAGCAGACGGCATCTTTTTTATAACAAGTACGAATGTAAGTGGTATTGCGGCTAAAAAACTCCATGAGATAAATCGTTCGGTACGTCATCCATTCAAAGCCCGGTATTGGAATCGTTATGAACTAGAAAGCCGACTGCTATCGACTGCATCCCACCTAGTAAGGAAATATTTCTCCTCGATTGTAACAACTCCGACTATCCCTATAGATTTAGAATTTCTTCAAGGGATTCGTATACTTGCGATGCCTGACATGTCAATAATGGCATATCAAATTATTCGTCGACTTATTGAGCTGGGTTTGGAAGTAGAAGTTTTTAATGATTTAACGAGCGATATTGCGAAAGCAGTTGGATTTTCAAATTTACAGGAATCTAAATTTGATGCAATATTATTTTTTCGCTCAGAATTCTTTAACTATCCAATCTCAAAAAGTGCCCAATTTTTGATTGAAAGTCATTTTTCAAATGGTGGTGGATGCATCTTCACACCTTGGTCCGCGTGGACAGTCAATGAAGGAATTAACTCTTGGATGAAGCCATATATCCCAGTCGAAGTAACAAAGCTTGAGGGTTACCATTTTGAACATCACGAGGAGGACGTTTTTGTACGTTGGATTCCTATTTTGGATCATTCAATTGTCGATGGAGTTGCTTCGTTTGATATGAGAACTACTAGAGAATTTCTGACTCCTAAAGGGCACTCAGAGGTTATCGTTCTAGATAGTGACAACAATCCAGCGGTAGTTGTAGAAAATAAGAATAATTTTAAAACAGCATATATAAACTGTTGTTCTCACAACTGCCTTAGAATGAATTTAATGCCTAGTCCTTTTGAACAGAATCTCGAGTTAGAAAAGTTATTTCTTAACACTCTCGCTTGGATCTATAAGAAGTGACTAAAGCTGGAAATATTAAAATTTGTTTCTTAACAAGTTTTAATATTTCCAGCTTTAGTCACTTCTTATAGATCCACGCGAGAGTGTTAAGAAATAACTTTTCTAACTCGAGATTCT
>JANQEY010000125.1 GCA_028278125.1 bacterium
ATATGGGATGTCTAAAGAAGTTATTCAGGCGAATACCGTCCATTATATAGAATCGTTAGTTGATATAGCAACGCGACTTATGCGGTTATGTCGCTGACATATTTTTAGAATCAATAATAAACGTTACCGGACCATCGTTCTGGATATCCACCATCATCATGGCCCCGAACTCTCCTGTGGCCACCGGAATATGCTGAGAAAACGCAAGCTGCTCGACAGGTTTTCGTCAATATAGAAGTAATTTCAGCTGTCATAAGGGATACGGAGAAAATTGTTTAAGACGGTAAATATAAGGGAAAGAATTAAGAATATATACATACATAAAACACAACATTTTTGCTAAAATATAACTAGCTGGCGTTTACAGGGGGGGCATAATCTTGAACTATATGGGAAGTTTGAAAGAACTTAAAAGGCTACTTATCTATGCGTGTATCAGCTTCGGACTGACTATTACACTCGGTAACGTATCGCCTTCCCCATCTACAGGGCTAAAGACAAATACAGCCACAAATCCTACGATAAATACAATAGCGCCTCAATTCACAGCAATATATGAAGACGCTGATGAGGGAAACAAAGCAATAGCGTACCGGCTACAGGTATCGGAAACATCGGACTATTCGAGCATAATCTGGGACACAGGTACGGTGGACATTGTGGCGGAAGAGCAGCCTGTAGCGGGAACGGAAACAGAGGCGATAGCATATCAGGGGAGCCGGTTAACGTGGCAAAAAAAATACTACTGGCGGATACGCTTTAAAGATGAGGAAGCCAATATAGGGACGTGGAATGAGGAAGAAGCCTTTTTCATAATACATGACGGAGAATCCCCCACCTATACCGTTCAGGTAGACACAATAGACTACGCGAACTGGTACAAAACAACAGCAGACTGGATGAGCGCGGTAACGATAAACTTTTCAGACAGCGGCGGTTCGAGTCTGAACGCCGCGGAATATCAATACGGAAGAGAAGGATCCCTGATCTATTCAGGGGTATTTGACGATATAACGATCACCAGGCAGCTGGTCATAACCTTTGATGTATTAGTGGAAGGCATAACGCCGATAACTGTAAGGGCGAGTGACAATGCTGGGAACATAGTATCGGGACAGGCATTTTATATCAAGAAAGACACCAAAGCGCCGAGTATGGAAACATACGAAGACTTAAGCGGGGCGTGGTATAACTCCTGGGTAACGCGGGACGAGGGGAATTATGACGTAATCAGTGTCTCGTTTCATGACGACTCTGGATCCAATCTCAAAAACATAGAATACGGGATATCAAACAGCATATCATTGGAATGGACAACATTGGCGGTAAACCTCAACCAGGCGTCATATGACACGGAATGGGGTATAAGCTGGTGGGAGTTTGGCGAAGGTCCTAATGAGATTCGGATCTCAGTAAATGACAATGCGGGCAATCAGACAACGCTCGTGCTGGCAACAGTCTCCAAAGACATGAGTTATCCTGTAATAAACAACAAGTTAGAGCCGTCCTGGTATGAAACGTCGTGGTATTCGGACAGCAATCAATGGGATTACGCGATTGACATAGACTTTACAGACACGCAGTCCTATTTGGAGAATGTTGAGTATCTGATATCAAACAGTTTTGGAACGACAAAGATATCCCTGACGACAAATTTCGGACAGGCGGTATATGATTCCAACTGGAATATACCGTGGGACGGGACATTAACGAACGGGCTCAATGACATCATTGTTTCAGTGAATGATTATGCTGGATTCAAGGTTAGTACAAAAGCATTTTACATAAAAGTAGACCGTGTAGTTCCAGAAATAACAAACAACGAAACAGGAGCCGTGGGGGAATTCATTTCCTGGAACCGAACGGAGCCGGACTGGATCAACCACATAAATGTAGACTTCAGAGACGAAAACTACTCGAAGCTAAAAACAACCTGGCACATCATCTCTAAAAGCGAATTACAACAGACAGCCTATCAAATCACAAACAACATCAACGCGGAGAACTACACAACAGACTGGGAGCTACAATGGGACAACCTCTATCAAGGTCGGAATGAAATATACGGAAAAGCGGAAGACAAAGCTGGCAACAACAATCAGGAAAAACTCTTTACCATATACAAAGACAGCAATCACCCGTTTCTGGAAGAGCACATAGACGAAGAACACTTTGGGGAGTGGCATAAAGAAGCGCCAGCGGGACTGGAAGCAATAAACATAGACATAAAAGACGAAAACGGGATTGGGATCAACAAAATACAATACGGGATAACCAACACATCCGGGAGGAAGTGGTATACGGTCAGTGAAAACGTAAACAAACAAATCTATGAAGACAACTGGGCAATAAATTGGGTTGACCTGGAAAACGGAGAAAACACCATAATAATATCCAGAAATGACTATCTGGGAAACCACTCTGACGACTACTCCTTTATAATAAGAAAAGACACCATATCGCCAAACCACACCAACAATGAAGCAGGAGCCGCCAAATTTGACAAATGGTACGGAACAGAGCCAGAATGGCTATCAGACATAGACGTAGACGTCACTGACAATGGGTACTCCAAACTCGGGAAGCTGACCTACATCATATCCTACAACAACCAACAGACAGGGGACATCATCCAGACAGCAATCGACCAGGACATCTATACGCCGAACTGGACGATAAACTGGACACTGTTAACAGACGGAATAAATGAAGTCTACATCACCTTTAATGACAACGCGGAAAACCATAGCCGGAGTCAGAAACTATTCAAGATACTCAAAGACACGATTAAGCCTGAACACACATTAAATGAAGACCCTGAGTCTGCCAAACTCACAAAATGGTACAAAGAATATGACAGCGGTTGGATGAACAACATAGACGTAGACTTTTCGGACAACCGTTCGGAACTAAACGGAATAACAATAATCATATCCAACAACTATCAAGGAGAAACCCGTCAACTGCTGGCAACGGACATAAACAGCCGGAACCTCACAGAAGGCATATACATCATGTGGGGATGGATAAACAATGGATGGAATAACATAAGCTTTGTAATATCTGACAACGCGGGAAACACCCTCACAACGTCGGCGTTACTTCAGATTCGGCGAGACAGCTTGCCGCCCTTTTATGAAAACAATGAAGTAGTAGACACCACAATCTGGTATGGATACGCTCCGTCCTTTTTAAATAATCTTGACATAAACTTCTATGATCAAGGAGACTCAGGACTAAACGAAATAACATACAAACTCGTCAACAAAGGAGAAACCACAAACATAACCATATCAAAAAACATGGCAATCACGACATATAACAAGCCGTGGGAGATAAACTTCAACACCCTGTCAACAGGGACCACCGACGTATATCTATTGATATCAGACAATGCTGGGAATCAAGTTGAATCCCCGAAGCTATTTTACATCCAGAAAGACATACTCCCCCCCTCATTCAGCAACAACATCATCTACACGCCAATATGGGAAAACAAAAAGCCTGAATTTTTCGACTCAGTGGACATAGACTTCTATGATGAAGGAGACTCGCTGTTGCGGGACATTGAATACACCATATCAAACAATGGGACAACAATCAAAAGCCAGACAATACTGAACGAAGCAGCGGACTACCAATACACAGGCGAGTGGAGCCTCAACTGGGAGGACCTGGCCAACGGGGTAAATGAAATACAAATATCCTTTAATGACTATGCGGGGAACCAGACGATCAGCAAGGCTATTACGGTAAAAAAAGACATAATACCGCCAACAATAAACAACACCATGAAGCTGGTCAGCGCGGATTTTAACAAATGGACGAACCAGAAAAAAAACTGGATGGATCAAATAAGCATAAACTTCAATGACGCGGGCGGCTCAGGACTAGGAGACATATACTATGGAGTGGAATGGCTGGGTGAGCCAGGTACGATCAACTGGTATCTGATAAGCTCGAACATAAACAAAAACACATACAATAAGCCCTGGTCCATATCCTGGAACGCGCTCTTAAACGGAACGAACAACATCTATGTGAGGTTATCGGACAATGCGACAAACAGCACAACCAGTGACATATTATTCTGGGTATTAAAAGACACTATCATCCCGTCGATAAACTCCAGGGAAACATCAACTGACGCCAAATTCACGAATAACTGGTACAAAACAGGGCCAGTATGGCTGAGCAACATAGACATAGACTTTGAAGACTACGGCAGTTCCAACATCAGGAATATATATTATGTCGTAGAAAACGCGAATGGGACAAACCGGCATGCTGTAATAGAGGATGAAGCAGTGCAGCGATACTATACGGAGTGGCCTATAGACTGGGACGCGCTTATTAATGGGACGAATAACATCTATGTAGCGGTCAGTGACAACGCTGGCAATGAAAATCGAACGGAAGTCAGAGTTTTTTACATCAAAAAAGACACCATATCACCGGACATACATGACATGCCGGTAATAGAGCCGATAACGGAATGGATAAACTATGCGCCGTCGTGGCTTGTGGAACTGACAATAAACTTCAATGACCAGGCATTATCAAAACTCAAGCAGCTCGAATACATAATCTCGTATGATGACATAATAGACTACCACTACTACTCATTGACAAGCAACGGGGCCCTGAATGTAATCACCTACAACGAGTCGTGGTCTATTCAGTACGGGCATCTTGGGCAGGGAGTAAATGAAATTCATGTAAAGGCCACCGACTATGCAGGGAACACACGCATACTTCCATTCAACACATACATCAAAAAAGACACGCGATCGCCGGAGATCTATATTCAGGACACCCTTGGCTCAGGGTGGATAAACGAAGAACCATCGTGGTTCAGCGAGGTAAATGTGGACTTCAACGAACCGGAAGAACCACACCGGCACTCAAAAATCCGAGACATCATCTACCTCATATCCTACAACAACCAAATCCGGAAACAAGAAACAATTACCAGGAACTATGGACAGAGTGAATACACAGAGCCATGGGTCATAAACTGGGGAGACCTGGCGGACAACCAGAACGAAATATACATATCAATCAATGACAATGCGGGCAATCAGCGTTACCAGAAAATCTATACCATCAGGAAAGACACGGCCCCGCCGTCTTTTAACAACAAAGAATCGTCAGACTATACGTTATGGTACCGATCGCTAGAGCCCTGGATGAACAACATAGATGTAGACTTTTCCGACACCGGAAACTCGTTAATACAACACATAAACTATATAGTATCAATAAACAACGGATTATCCCTATATCAGATAGCCCAGGTAGACTCGAAAAACTTCAGCGCGGACTGGCCGATTAACTGGGAACACATAAAAGAGGGGACGAACGACATACTGGTACGAATTAATGACTACGCGGGAAACACTATAACAAGCGAACCGATTATTCAAATAAAAAAAGACAGTTTGGAACCTGTTTACAATCTTAAGGAAAACCCTGCTGACGCTAAATTCAACACCTGGTACAACCAGGACTTTGGATATTTCAACGGAATGCAGGTTGAATTCAAAGATCAGGGACACTCTGGGCTGCAATCCGTTTCATACATCATCTCATACAACAACACAGACTATGAAACAACAATAACCACAAACCTGAATGGCTTACTCACAACCTATGATGCCGTAATAAACATACAGTGGACGGACCTGAAAGAAGGAAAAAATGACATCTCATTTTTAGTGGAAGACATGGCCGGGAACCGGAATCAAACAGGCAAGGCGTTCAGTATACTCAAAGACACGGTAACGCCCGGATATACGGATAACGGGCAATACGGATTCAACACCTGGTACAGTATCTCGCCAGACTGGCTGGATGAAATAGACATAGACTTTTATGATACAGGCGGCTCAAAACTAAAAAAGGCGCTGTTCGGAATAATAACGGAAAACACGACCTGGGGAACCATACTGGAAAACATAAACATAAACAACTATAACAACAACTGGCGAATAAAATGGGGAGAACTCATTAACGGTACCAATGACATCAAAATAGCGGTATGGGACAACGCAGGTAACGCGACGACAAGTGACATTATATTTCAAATACTAAAAGACACCATTGCGCCGGTTATAGATCATGACCTGGCAATAAGCCATGGAGAACAGGCTCTGTGGTATAAGCATAACCCGGAATGGCTGCAGGTGTCTCTGGACATTCGATTCTATGATGAACAATACTCGAATCTGGCAGACATAGAATACGGATGGGAAGGAGGCTTTCATGACGCGGCAAACATAACCCGAATACCTCGATATGAACAAGGAATTAAAATATCCTGGAATATATTGTCTAACGGAATCTCCACTATTCATGTTCGTGCCAGGGACGGAGCAGGCAATTTAACTCAGGAGTCGGATCTATTCATTATCAAAAAAGACACAATTCCGCCGACCTACAACAACAACCATACGGTCAGGTCAGTCAGTCAGGATGCCTGGTATAACCAGCTGCCCGGCTATGGGGAAGAAATAAACATAGACTTCAAAGACTTACAGTACTCACACTTACTGAAAGCAGTATACAAGGTATCAGTCAATAACCAGGTACATGAAATACTATTGACTGAAAATGGAGAAGGATTGCCTGTATACAATGAAGACTGGACGATCAGCTGGGGAATTCTGGAAAATGGGATAAACGAAATATACATATCCATGTCAGATAGAGCCTCAAACATAATATCAAGCAATGGACTATTCATTATCCGCAAGGACATAATCCCGCCGAGCTTTGAAATAAAAGCCGGTATTCCGGAAGTATCGCAAAACATCTGGAATAAGAGCTTGCCAGACTGGGCAGCGGATTTGGACATAGACTTCTCTGATATAAAACACTCAACACTGGAACAAATAAAATATGGAATAATATCAGCCAGCGAACACATTGAATTAGAACAGATAATGAATAACGTTAACGGCCAGCCGACCTATATCGCGAATTGGTCGTTGAGCTGGGGGGTTCTGGAAAACGGGACAAACAACATCTATGTAGAAGCAAAAGACAGAGCGTCAAACCTCACTCGGAATCAGGTCTTTGTATTTAAAAAAGATGAAGTGACGCCATCTTTTATTATAAACGACCCTGTTTCCGCGGCGAGTCAGAATATCTGGTACAACACATTGCCGGAATGGGCGTATGAAGTGGATATAGACTTTTATGATCCTGAATACTCCATGATAAAGCAGGTAAACTATGGAGTATATAAAAATGAATTATGGCAGGAGATAGAAAAAATCTCGACCAACGTGCAGGGAATACCGGCATACACAAATAACATTACAATAAGCTGGTCTCTGCTGGAAAACGGGACCAATGATATATATGTGGAGGTAGAAGATTGGGCTGGGAATATAACGCGGAATATAGTATTCAGGCTTAAAAAAGACACAGTAGCGCCGACATACACATATGAGGAACCGATCCCGATGGTATCACAGGATATGTGGTATAAGGAGCTTCCGGAATGGGCGGAGCGTATAGACATAGACTTCTATGATGAAGAATACTCACTGTTGGGAAAAATAGAATATGGGATAGTCAGTGACAGTGAATGGATTATTCTGGAAATGATAACGGAAAACACGGCAGGAGTATCCCAATACCGGAAAGATTTCGGATTAAGCTGGGATTTACTTAAGCAGGGTACGAATAACATATATGTGCGGGTAACAGATAGAGCGGGAAACACAACAGAAGGAATAGTGCTTACATTCAAAAAAGACAACTTGCCTCCTAGCCTGAATATATTAGGAACCTTTACTCAACAGGACGTCTGGTACAATGCTTTGCCAGTGTGGGCGGGAGAGATCAGCGCGGAATTCTGGGATACGGGATATTCGTTAATAAAAGAAGTATCATATAAAATATCCGGTGGAGAATATAATGGCAGTGTCAGCGATTTAGTAACAGATAACGCCGCGAAAATATCTACTATTGATATGGACTTTTCCCTGGACTTTACGCTTCTTGAGGATGGAACGAATAACATCTATATCTATATAGAGGACCATGCCGGGAATGTGGTCACCAGCAATAAACTATTCAAATTCAGAAAAGACACTATTTTATCGACAGTATACAACTATAACGCGGATATATTCAATGGTTGGTATAAACAGGACTTTGAGGAACTGCATGAAATAAACGTGGACTTTTATGACGCTCATTCGCATCTTAAGGAGATTGAGTATGAAGTACGGAACCCTGCTGAAGCAACATTCAGTCAAGGCCTGATAACAGACGATCAGGATATACCGTGGTATATGCCGACGTGGTCAATTGAATGGAGCGGGCTGACCAATGGAGTAAACGAAGTATATGTCAATATAACGGATAACGCGGGAAACAGGAAGCATGAATATATCTTTACAATAAGCAAGGACACTGAGGCGCCGGTTATAGACAATCAATTGACCGAAGAGCAGCTGGACGACCTGGTATGGTATACCTCTGAGCCGGCCTGGATGTCACGGATTTCCGTTAACTTTTATGATACCGGCGGATCGCTGCTGGATGATATTGCTTATGAAATATCCTTTAACGGGCAGATTATATCAGGGGATTTTATTTCAAAAAGTGTCAATCAGGCAAACTATCTGGAGCCGTTCGGGGTAACCTGGGAAGCGCTGGCGTCTGAGTCAATCATAGATGTATATGGAGTTGTCAGTGATAACGCGGGTTGGCAAACCAGAGAGAAGCTGTTTACCGTTAAAAAAGATATACTGTCGCCATATGAAATAAACGCTGAAAATGCGCAGGACGCGAAATATCAGACCTGGTATCGTTCTGACCCTGGCTTATTTAATAATCTGGACATTTCCGTATATGAAACCGGGGCAGGCCTGAAGACCCTGCATCTGGGCAGCAAGCTGGCCGACGGGTCGGTATACAATTGGCAGTTTCTGGCAAGTTACAATATAGAGAGGGTAAACACCTTTGACTCAGGTATTAATGTAAGCTGGTCAATGCTGGAAGACGGAGTGAACGAGTTGTATATCTCAGCTAATGACCAGAACGATCTTCTATTAAATAAAACATTAGGCTTAACCATTCGAAAGGATACCTTGACACCTTCGTTTATAGATAATGGCGGCAGGGATGAGATCTGGCATAACCATGCTCCGGACTGGTTATTGGGGCTGGATATGGATATGCGGGATATGGGCGGTTCCGGGATAGAGGAATTCGGATATATCGTCAGTCACTCCGGAGAAGTTTTCTCTTATGAATCCATCACTGAAAATGTGAAACCGGAAGCTGTGCCGTTATGGGAAGAAAACTGGACAGTATCTTGGGATGTACTCACGAATGGAATGAATGAAATATCTCTGGTTGTAAAAGATAACGCCGAGAATATATTGACGACAGATGTTTATTTCACGGTTAAGAAGGATATTCTTGTTCCGTCGTATAACAGTCATGAAGACGGGAATGCCGGACAATTTCAAATCTGGTATAACCTGGAGAACAAACCTGACTGGCTGAACAATCTGGATGTGGATTTTTCAGACAAGGGCGGGTCATTGCTGTACAAAGCCGTATATGGGGTATCGATTAACCATAACATTCTATTTTACACCATACAATCCGGAATTAACTCAGAAAACCACACAGAGGACTGGACCATAAACTGGAGTTATCTCAAGAACGGGACGAATGACATTCTGGTAAAGGCCATGGATTATACGGAGTTGGGGCCTGCGGCAAATACCATAACCAGCGATGTCCTGTTTTCCATAAAAAAAGACGATATAGTTCCCTCATTTAACAACTATGAACAGAGCAGTTTTGATGTCTGGTACAGTGATAACAAATATCCTGACTGGATAGCGGATATCAGTATTAACTTTCATGATGACGGACATTCAGGGCTGAATATATTGCGGTATGGGATCAGAAATCAGGAAGGCTTGAAATGGTATCTGATCTCGATGAACCGGGCGGACGCGTATGCCTATGAAGCAGTCTGGCCGATATCGTGGGAGGCGCTCACTAACGGTATAAATGAAGTATACGTCAGTATCAATGATGTTGCCGGGAATCAGACAAGCAGTTCTATCCTGTTTACTATCCGAAAAGACCGTATACCGCCGTCCTGTAATAACCAGGAGAGCAGCTCATTTGACGTGTGGTATAACGAAGCCAATAAACCTGGCTGGTTGAATCATATTAACATAGACTTTTATGACTTTGGTTCCAGTAACCTGAAAGAAATAGCCTATATTATATCGAACGACGGGTCGGATATTTACTTTGGAATAATATCAACGAACATGGACACTGCTAATTTTATAACAGATTGGGGTATAGATTGGTATGGGCTTGTTGAGGGTACGAATGATGTATACGTATTGGCGACAGACAACGCGGAAAACGCGTTCCGGAGCGGGGTATTCTTTCATATATTGAAAGACATAACAGCGCCGACATATGACGACAAAGAAAATCTCTCTGAGGCCACCCGGAACAAGTGGTTCGCGTATAAACCAGGCTGGTCTGACAGTATCGACTTTGATGTCAGTGATATCGGATATTCAAATCTGGTAACAGTATCTTATCTCATTACCGTTGATGGTTCTGTTTTGAGGGAAGAAATAATTACGTCCCAGTATTATGGACAAACATATGGGGAAGAATGGACAATAAGCTGGGATCTATTATATGAAGGGACCAATAACATTTCCGTATGGGCAATAGACCGAGCGTTGAACGCGGTAACATTCAATAACATATATAAACTGAAAAAAGATATTTCAGACCCATATGTAGAGAATAACTTCAGTATCAATAGCGCGAAATGGTATAACCAGGCCAGTGAACCGCTTCAGTTAAGATCAGTGACTATCAATTTTTATGATACCTATTCGGGGCTGGATTCCATCTATTACCTGATATCAAATAATCATGGTATTTACGAGCGGAAGACGATCAGTGGGGATGTGGGGAGCAGGACATATTACAACATACCGTGGGAGGTGAGCTGGAATGAGCTGACCAATGGGATAAATGAGATCTATGTATCATTGAATGATGTAGTGGGGCATCAGATCTATCAATATATGTTTACAGTTAAGAAAGATGTTATTTATCCGTATTTTGAAAATAATGAACCGGAACTTGAAAAATTTGATGAGTGGTATAAGGCATCGGCATTGTGGATGGATGATATCCAGGTAGATTTTTATGATGAAGGTGGTTCAACGTTAAAAGATATTGAGTATTTTGTGTCAAATAATGGAGCTGTTCTAACAAAAAGTATTGTGGTCCGTAATAGAGGTCTTAATTCGTATACGCCTGGTATGTATATAGAGTGGGAGACGTTAACTAATGGGGTAAACGAGATTGTTGTGAGTGTGAACGACAATGCGGGGAACGCGTCAAGTAATTACGTATTTGCTATTAAAAAGGATGAGATAATTCCGAGTTTTACAGTGAAGAGCGGGGAGTTGTCATCTATGGATTGGTATAACGAGGCGCCGGCCTGGTTGTCTGATATGGAAATACATTTTGAGGATTTTGGCGGGTCAAATATTCGTAAAATAGAGGTTCTATTGTCCCGGAACGGAGTGATGTATGACGGAAAGATTTTGACAGAGGGTGTGTCTGTTACTGAGTATACTTCTCCGTTCAGTATCAGCTGGGAGTTGATAGCGGAAGGGACGAGTGATATCGGTGTGAGGGTAGAAGATAACGCCGGCAACGTTACCCTTAATGTGATCGGGTTTATTAAAAAAGATACCTCAATTCCTGTGGTAAATAATAAAGAGGGGCAAACGATATACTTTAATTATGATCAGAAACAGGCCGGAGATTATCAGTTTGATGTGGATTTTAATGATGCGGAAGAGGCGTCGTTTTTGAGACGGATAGAGTATCTGGTAAGTTATGACAGCAGTATCCAGTCTCATTTGTTGACGGAAAATCCATACGCGCATGGTTATGTAGAGGATTGGATGATAGAGTGGGAGCGGGTTACGTTCGGCTATAATGAGATATTGGCGTCAGTTAATGATGAGGCAGGAAATAGTCGATTGACGACCTTGTTTACCATATTGAAAGATGATGAGATTCCGGTTATTGAAAACAATGAGGCAGGTGATCCCAAGTTTACGAAATGGTATGGATTTACCAATACGCCGGATTTTCTGGAGAGTCTGAGTGTTGATTTTATTGATAGCGGGAATT
>JANQEY010000141.1 GCA_028278125.1 bacterium
TAGCACCCAGGAATGGTCGCGCGATTATCCGGGCAACCTTATAAGGATCTTCAAGTTGATTGCGAATATCTTTACAAATTCTATATAACTCTTCCAGAGGTACAATTTCTTCGTGCGCTAATATTTGTAAAACGGAATCAGCCGAGGTATATAGGATCAGGTTTCCGCTTTCGCAATGTTCCTGTCCAAGCCTGTCCATAATTTCAGTGCCGGACGCCGCCTGGTTCCCGATAATTTCTCTTCCACTGATATTTCTAACCAGGTTGACAACTTCTTGTGGAAACCCTTCAGGAAACACTGGAAACGGTTTCTCAGTAACAACACCACAGATCTCCCAGTGACCCGTTACAGAATCCTTACCAGCGCTGACCTCTTGCATCCTGCCATAAGACATCAACGGATTATCAACAGGTTCCACACCTCTAATTTCGGACAGGTTTCCCAATCCGGAAGCTTTAAGATGCGGTAGATTTAATCCTCCAACCTTGCGGCTGAGGTTGCCGAGTGTATCGCTGCCTTCATCCCCGTACACAGAGGCGTCGGGAGCACTGCCTATCCCGACGCCATCAAGAATAATTAAAAAAGCTCTGCGATATTTAGAGATCATAAACCTCTTTTTCGTTCGAAGCGGCTACATCAACCATGACGGCACGGTAGCGATATACACCGGGCTTGCCTGGTACTTCAGTTGGCTTTAAAACACGAACACTCACAACCTCTTCACCGGCAGCATTTACTCGCTTTGTTTTCCCCTTTGCGAGTTTTGCGGAAAATGTTTTTCCTTTAGGCATTTTATACTCCAATCGTGGACTAACAAAAATACGTCATAAGCCTACAAATGTAAGCTTATAACGTATTTATATGCAATATCGAATTTCTATCTCCCGGGGCAATGAGAACTGCGCAATACCGGGATAAGTATTTAAAACTACTGGTCAGTGCTTACTGTTCTGATATCCATAGTATGCGATGACGAATGATCTTTGATAATCTGCCTTGTCGAATCGTTGGCATCGGTTTTCAGCGATTCTTCCGGAACAGACGCAAGGTTCAGTTCATCATTATTTGAAATAGCGTCATTGGTAATTATCTCAGGCACACTTTCTTCAATCACTTTGGTTGCCTGGGGATTAGATTGTAATCCCGTATCGAAAGGATTATTACCAGGACCCACAATGAATGCCAGCATCATCGCACCAGCCGCCAGGCCAACACCAAGGCTGCCCCACTTAAGGACTGGACGTTCTTTTAAAGGAATTGAAGTTTCAGGGTGATTCTTCGCGTAGACACGCATCTGGTAAGCAAAATTCTTAGGCGCTTCTTCAGGTTCGAGATCTTTCAACATTTCCCGAACAGAATAGCCGCCTTCAGCATAATCACGGCAAAGCCTTGAGGATTTTTTCTGTTCTTCGAGTTCCTTTTTCAACTCGGGAGACAGAGATTCCCTTCGTGACCAGAGATCTTCAAATTTTTCAAAATCCATACGTAAACACTCAACTCAAGTTTTATTTTTACCCCTTAGTTAATTAACATTAGCAGATTTCTACCGTCACCAAAATCTTGCTAACCCCCTCAGGTTGCGTTTGCTATGGTTAGTACGCTTTCTATTATGTAGATGTTCCACTACTGTTTTTAATCGGGCTCTCGAAGGTGCGCAAGTTTCTTCTGTAGCCTTTGTCTTCCCCTGTTGACTCTTGATTTTACAGTACCTACGGGAACATTCAGAATTTCTCCAATCTCCTCGTAGCTCTTGTCCTGCAGGTCTCTCAGGATTACCGCGGCTTTATACGCCTCAGGAAGTTGTTCTATCTCTTTGACTACAAGCGTTCGGATTTCTGAACGGAAAGTATCCCTCTCCGGATCAGAAGAATCATCAACTATATCAACACCCTCTTCTTCTCTTGATTCACCCCCGGTTCTGATAGTCACACTCCTGCGGATCTTCTTCCTTCTAAGTTCAGTCTTTGCCAGGTTTCCCGCGATAGTATATACCCAGGTCGAAAACTTGGCGACAGTTTTATACCTCATTCTATGCCGCCAGACCCTGATAAACGTTTCCTGGAGAATATCCTGTACATGTGAACCAGAACCCACAAACCGAGAAATGAACGTCGTCAGTGCATGCTGGTAACGCTCGACCAGGAGTTCAAAGGCCGCGTCGTCGTTCTCCTGGACGAGTGCCATCAGGTCTTCATCGCTTAAACTCTGCAGGGATTCCCTCGCCGCAGTCATCAATGCCCTCTTTCAAGCAAATTTGAATTTGAATGCAACATGTTCTCCAGCCGGTAAAACGCGTCAAGTGCCCTTGTTTTCCTGCTGCGGTCAAATTCAACCAGTTCATTTATAAACTTCTCTGCATATTCTTTGGGTAAATCTTTCAGATCTTTAGAAGCCATTTTCCAGGTAAAAGAGGTTCTTCCTGTCCACTTCCTGTCATTAAAAGCAACTCTGCGCTGATCATAGGTTTTTTCTTTCCAGGCAAGCCGTAAACGCCTTGATACCTGTGAAATAATAAATCCGATTCCCTTATCATTCTGAAGATCGTCGCCAAGAGAGGAAAGATCGTTCAATGAATCAATCCTTTTACCGGCCGCGATACGATCAAAAAACTGCCAGATATTGATTTCATTGCTGATTCCCCAAACCTGCTGCAGGATATCCAGGTCTATCTCTCTTTTATCTCCAGCCAGGAGAATTCCCTTATCGATTTCAGATGATAAATCAGCAAGGCTTAGATCCTTAAAACTCGTAATCATGTCCAGGGCTTCATCTGAAATAGTGACATCGAAAGTGCTGATATATTCTTTAATCCACCCTTCGAGTTCACGACCTCTGGGTGTTTTACACTCTATCACTCTGGTGTCAGCAGAAATATTCTTGATCCATGCCCCTTTACCCTCTCCAAAGTAGATCAACACAAGAACAGTCTCTGCAGAAGGATTTTTTACATATTCCAACAGGTATTTCTGCATTGTAGTGGACAAAGATTCAGATCTTTTTATCACTACTATACGTCGTTCAGCCATCATCGGCAGGGCATTCAAGGATGAAACCAGGATTTCGTTATTTATATCATCGCCATAAAAGAGATCATAATTAAAATCCCTGGTGCTTTCATCCAGGAGATTCTCCTGAACAGTCGTTTGAACTATATCGTGTAGATATACATCCTTTCCAATCACCAGGTATACAGGATCTATTCTACTGCTTTCAACATCTTTTATGAAATTATTGATATTAATATTGTTATCCTCACTTCAAGAAATATTTCACCAGCAGAACTACACTTCCAAGCAAAATTTGTCTCAAAAACGCCCGGGAACATATTGTGCACAAATTTTAATGAATAGAAGATACAAGACTGATTCGTTCTTTGCCACTGAACATCTTCCCTCAAGCAACACTATTGTATTGCAGCTGGTAGAGCCTGTGATATATACCCTTCAGCGACATCAGCTCTTCATGATTGCCCTCTTCTACGAGTTTACCTTTATGCATGACCAGGATTCGGTCGGCTCTTTCAATGGTTGATAGACGGTGAGCAATTAAAATGGAGGTTCTCCCCTTCAGCAGATGTTCAAGCGCATCCTGAATTAATGATTCAGTTTCGGGATCAACAGAACTTGTCGCTTCATCGAGAACAAGAATTCTTGGATCACGGATGAGGGCACGTGCGAAAGACAGCAGCTGCCTTTGACCATTTGACAAGGTTGCTCCTCGTTCCATCACCGGCTCATCATATTTGTCAGGCAGGTTTTCGATAAATATTGACGCATGAACAATATCTGCCGTCTTTTCAATCAGCGATTCATCAAACTCATCACCGAGGGTAATATTGTCCCTGATATTACCATGGAACAGGAATACATCCTGCGGAACGTAGCAGATGTTTTTACGCAACTCCTGGCGACACCAGTTTTTAACATCCACGCCATCTATATAAATACCACCTGCATTTACATCGTAAAATCTTCCAATAAGGTTTGCGATTGTGCTCTTCCCTGCACCAGTTGATCCAACAATCGCCACAGTCTGACCGGGCTCTATTTTGAAACTGAGACCATGGATAACCTCATCTTCGGGGTTATATCCAAACCTGACATCCTTGAACTCAATCGCTCCGCTAATCTGCTGACATTTCTCTGGTGTCTGAGGATCTTTCAATTCAGGTTCATAATCGAGGAGATTAAACACCCGTTCCGCTGAAGCCATTCCCGCCTGGAAAATATTGTATTTCTCAGACAGATCCCTTATGGGTCTGAAAAACCTCTCAGCGTATTGGAAAAACGCAACGAGAACACCGAGTGTTAACGCATCGTCAAGTATCAGAAATCCACCACGAACCAGTATAAGCACAGTCGCAACAGAACCCAGGATTTCGATCAGCGGAAAGAATACACTGAACAATGCAACGGTTCT
>JANQEY010000163.1 GCA_028278125.1 bacterium
TACACCTCTTACACTGTGTACATCTCTGCAGGAAGAAGTCCGGCCATGAAAGATCACGTGCACGTGGATGCAGCGCCTGGCCGTTCTGAATCAGGTTGATCGCCTGGATCGCTTTTAGTGCTGCACCGGCGCCATCATTTGAAGCCTGGGCGGCGTCCATTGGCGCGCGAACCGAACCGGCAGCAAAAATAGCCGTCCTGCGCGTTTCATATGGGAAACAGATAAAATGACTGTCCGGGAATCCGTATTTAAGTGTAGGAAGATCTGTTCCCTGGCGATAACCGAGGTTAAGAATTCCTGCACCCTTTTCAGCACTCGAAGCCATCTTCTTTCCGTCTGCAGTAGTCTCTGCTTCAGCGGGTGCGTCAGCTGTTTCCTCACCACCCGGAACATCAACAACATCGCTGTCTTCAACAAATGTTGATGGAACCATTCCAGTTGCGAGAACCAGCATGTCCGCGTTAACAGTAATTTTGTCGCCAAGCAGTGTTTCATCGAGATCGATGGCTAATTCACCATCACCTTCCTGCCTGACTTCAACTACTTCACCCTTGGTAAAGAAGAAACCCGGATCGTCCTGGGCTGCTTTATAAAACAGCTCATACTGTCCCGGGCTGCGAATATCTTTATAAAGAATGTATACCTTTGTATCCGGCAATGTTTCACGGATCTGCATAGCATGCTTAAGGCTAGCTCTGCAACATACTGCGCTGCAATATGGCAGATGTTCCTGGTCACGGCTTCCTGCACACTGGATAAAGGCAATACTTTTCGGGGCATTGCCGTCTGATGGACGGGTTATATTGCCGCTGGAAAGAATATCCTCGAACTGGACATTGGAAACAACATTACTTTTCCCATAACCAAGTTGTCCAAGTTTTTCAGCTTTATAAGGCTTCCATCCTGTTGCCTGGACAATCGATCCTATCCTGATTTCCTCTGGATCGCTGCCATTTTGCAGTGATACATCAAAATTACCGGGTTGACCGCCGATACGTTTGATCGTTGTGCTGAGCCGGACGTTAATCTTTGATTCAGCTTCTACTTTCTGGATCAAATCGTTGATGTCATTTTCTACAAGGGTATCGTATGGAGGTTTAGTTGGGAAAGATTTGGAGAATTTTGAGGCCCATCCACCAAGATGATCCTCTTTTTCCACCAGCTCGACATCAGTTCCGGCATTGGCGATATGCAGTGCTGTCCGCAAACCGGCTTTACCACCACCGATAACAAGAACTTTTTCTGCCGGTTCGTATTCACGTTCTTCCGGCACAGGAATCTCAAACTTGTTCATCTTCGCCGCGGACATACGCAGGTAATCCATGGCGAGCATCTGGGTATGATTTTCATCCTCTTCCGTGGGATCCTCGTCAGCCTCATGGCTCCAGACAACCCATTCACGTAAGGGTAATTGTTCAACAACGACACCCTCGCCAAACTGGAAAAAATCCGGATATGCACGATGGCTCCGATCCATCACGATAATACGGTTCAGGCCATGTTCTTCAATATCTTTTTTAATTACTGCTTCACCTTCGGGTGAAGTAATATTTTCAACGGCTTTAAAAACTACCGCACGTTCTTCTTTTGCTACTTCCTCCATCATGTCCATGTCGAGGAAATCGGTGATCTCTTTGTCACCACAGCAATAGATTCCGAGTTTAATATCGTCCGCCATTGTTAGCTCCTCCTCGCCATCTGGATTGCCTTTATCGCGGCACCTGTCGCGTCCTGAAGAACGGAGGCAACATCGAGCGGCCGAACACTAGTTCCAACACCATAAAGACCTGCAGGTTCATCGTTTTGAACGATAAAACCATTTTCATCCATCTCTACATCAACCGGAGGTTTATCAATGGAAGTTGCTGGCTGCATTCCCGTCGCCAGGACAACCAGATCAACCGTCACCTGTTGTAAATCGCCTGTGAGAGTATTTTCTGCTGTGACAACCAGACCGTTATCAGCAACTTCCACCTTGACAGCTTTTCCCCTGTGCAGGTGAATTTTGTCAACATCCTGGCGAGCCCGGTAAAAATCTTCCAACCGTCCAGGTGTGCGAACGTCTATGTAAAACATGTGGACGTCTGTTTCAGGTGATTGTTCCAGGACATATGAACACTGCTTTAATGAGGCAGTACAGCAGATGCCACTGCAGAACGGCAGATGGTTTTCATCGCGGCTTCCAGCGCATTGCAGGAAAGCAACAGATTTGACTTCGCTACCATCAGAAACTTTCTGCATCTTGCCCTGTGTAGGTCCACCATGAGCCATCAGTCTTTCCATCATCACGTTGGTAATGACATCAGGATGTTTTCCGTAGCCCAGCTCTTCTAGGTTCGCGGGATCATATGGAACCCATCCGGTCGCCCAGGCAACAGAGGGAGTTTCTACAATCAAAGTCCTTGGCTGTTCATCCAGGTCAATCGCACCGTCGGGACAATCCTTTACCCAGTTTTTAAATGAATCATCCGATACAGCACGCTCGTCAACGAGCCATTGTGCAGGGTAAGCATTTTCACATGGATAATAGAGTGCTTTCCTTTTCGCCATGCCGTAATTGAAATCGTCATCATATTCAACGGGGCAATCTTTTGCCCAGTCTGTATAGTCCCCAGCCCATGGTTTAACATAACGGGGCTTAACTTTGATATGAACGGTATAGGCACCCTCTTCACCTTCGATTTTCTCTACTTCGGCGAGAGTCAGCACATTGACTTTGGTGTTATCTCGAAGACGCCTGTAGTTAATTTCCAAACCGCAAGAAGGAGGACAAAGTTTCGGGAAATACTGGTTCATCCGAATAACACGACCGCCCAGGGTTGGCTCTCGTTCGATAAGTACAACGTCAAGACCGGCTTCTGAAGCTTCAACCGCGGTAGTTATTCCGGCGATACCGCCCCCAACTACCACTAAACCAGTCTTCAGACGGCTTTCGTCGGCCCCATTATCGGGCATGGATTACTCCTCTCTGATGTAGCTCGTGAAAGGTTTCACAGTTTGTAAAATACAGAAAAGGCGTATTCAACCATAGAAATCCCCCACGTAACTCTAATAATTACTAAAGCCGGGAATCAAAGTCGATCTACGTCTACTGTAACTGAAAGTGCAATTAATATCACTTTCTTCAAAATTGGGCATGAAACATACTAAACGGATTGTGTGAAGTCAAGAAAGTAGGAGTGTCTAACTATTGGCTTTTTAATTACTTTACACACACTAATAATAAAAATTGCACTCGAAAATTGGGAACCTGCTCGATAAACTTATCACAAACTCTTGTAGTTAGTGGAATAAGGCTTAATAGATAAGTTTGGATAGCTTAAAATGTCACTGGTGATAAGGAAATAATTGGGCTCAAAGCGCGCCTCCAGGAGCACTCAAGATTATATAGGATTTATAAAATTTGCACAATTCAAGTTACCCGATTTTTAGTTTTAATTTCTGGCCATAAACTTCATCCACAATACTAATTTTGGATTTCATCAAGCGTCGCAACTTGATTTCTTTTATTGAATCTCTCTTTATATTAGTAAGTAATGATAGAATTCCCTTATATGTGTTGCAACAAGGAGCACATTTTTGTAGCATATTTACCAGTTCCAGATTGCTTTTAATTGGCTGCTGTATTGGTTCACAGCGAGAACAGAATCATTACCCTGTTATTCGTTGATTTTGAAACCGTAACATAACCGGGAGCCTATCGTGAAAAGGACCTGCCATAAGAATAGCGTTTTTTCAAAATTTATTACTGCACTGATCCTTTGTCTTTTTTGGGGAACCATCACCGATGTGATTGCTGATGAACCTGATCTCCCCAAGATGGATCCAAATTCTCCAGCAGCGCCAGCAGCAGCGAGAGCCCGTTTTCTTGCCGGAAAGGCCTACTATAATACCGGTGATTATGAAGAAGCGACCAAAGCATTTATGGAAGCCACAAGGCTCGACCTCGAGTTCGTCGATGCGTTTTATAATCTTGGACTCACTTTTTATAAAATCGGCAGGCTTGAAGAGGCGGTTATTGCTTATGTAGAAGCCGTCCGTCTTGATCCCTCCAGCGCCGATATCAGGAATAATTATGGCGCTACTCTCACAGATATAGGTAAATACCCGGAAGCAATTGAACAATTAAACAAAGCGATTGAAATCAATAAGGATTATGGAGAAGCACATTATAACCTCGGAAGGGCATATTTTAAAGCCAACAAACTTGACCGATCCATCAGGTCATTCTCACGTGCGATTGAACTTCGTCCGGACGATCCACTAGACAGGGCAAAGTTGGCAGACAGTTACTTAGCCAGCGGC
>JANQEY010000181.1 GCA_028278125.1 bacterium
TGTGACTGAGCATCCTAGTCCTACGACGAGTTTAATACGGACGATCTGTGAGGGTGAGTCAGTAGAGGTAGGCGGTACGTCATACAATACGACAGGGCAGTGGAACATAGTATTGCAGACGAATTTCGGATGTGACAGTACGGTGATGTTGGATTTAACGGTATTGGATCCATATGCATTTGTGATTCAGCCACCAGCGATCGACTGTTATTTTCCGGAGGTGATAGTGGATGGATCGTTGTCGTTTGGAGATGCATATGAATGGTCGACTTTTGATGGTTGCATCAACGGTTCAACGACTTTGCCTGTGATGACGGCCTGTTCACCTGGGAATTATTGTTTGACGGTAACGACATTTGGGATAGACCAGGGGATATCGATAGAGTGTACGGAAGAGTTTTGCATAGAGGTATTGGATAATTCGGCTCCACCTGAGCTATTTTTGAGTGGGACGGATTTGAGTTGTGGCAACAGTGAAGACGGGACGGTCACGGTAGAAGTGACTGGAGGAGCCCAGGACCCTTATTTATACATCTGGAATACAAATCCAGTGGAGACAACGGCTACGGTCACGGATCTGGAGAGCGGGACGTACTGTGTAACGGTGACCTCACTGGACAATGGTTGTTCAGCGGAGCAGTGTTACGTGTTAAACTCTCCCCCTGAGATAGTAATAGATATAATAGGAGAAGACATATTGTGTAATGGAGAAGAGACGGGAACAGCGACGGCTACGGTAAGTGGCGGGACGGGAGATTACACGTATTTGTGGGATGACCCGGATAACCAGACGACGGCTACTGCAGTAGATTTATCTTCGGGGAATTATACAGTAACGGTAACGGATGAGAACAACTGTACGGAAGAGGCGATGGTGACCATAGAAGAGCCTGCGGCGATGGTAGGCACGACGAGTACGGTGGATTTGGGCTGTAACGGAGATGGTAGTGGTATTGCGAGTATAGAAGTTACAGGCGGAGCGGACACGTTGATCTATTCGTGGGATACGAACCCTGTACAAGATAGTTCTGTAGCGATCAATCTTTCTGCAGGGGATTACAATGTAGTTGTAACGGATGGAAACGGATGTAGCATAGAAGAGACGGTGACGATAAATGAGCCTGCGGCGATAGATTTGAGCAGCAGTACAACAGAGACCTCATGTAATAACACCCCCGATGGAAGTGCGACGGTAACACCAAGTGGAGGAACGGGCCCTTATACTTATCTGTGGGATGATGGGAATGCCCAAACGGATTCTACAGCGGTAGATCTAACCTCGGGCGATTATACAGTGATTGTAACGGATGCGAATGATTGTACAGCAGAGCTAACGGCGACGGTATCGTCACCCAACGGGATGGTAGTGACGACGAGTTATACGGATGCGCTTTGTGACCAGAGCAGTGATGGAACGGCGACGGTAACGACAACGGGCGGCACACCGGGATACACGTATTTGTGGGATGATCAGAATAATCAAACAGATTCTACGGCGACGGGTCTTTCAGCAGGTATATATAATGTAACGATAACGGACATGAATGGATGTGAAGAATACGAGACGATAGAGATATCAGATCCCGATGCGGTAAGTTTGAGCAGCACGACGGAAGATGCGTTGTGTAACGGTGACGAAAATGGAAGCGCGACGGTAACGGCGAGTGGTGGAACGGCAGGCTACACGTATTTATGGGATGACCAAAATGATCAAACAACGGCTACGGCCTCCAACCTTCCATCAGGTACCTATACGGTAATCGTAACGGATGCAAATGGCTGTACGGAAAGTGAGACGGTAGTGATAGCAGAGCCTGCGCTATTGACACTGGCCACGGACGAGACAGCTGCGCTGTGTAACCAGCAGGCAGACGGAACAGCAACAGTGACACCAAGTGGAGGAATAGGGCCTTACACTTATTTGTGGAATGACCAAAATAATCAAACAGATTCTACAGCCACAGCTTTGCTGGCTGGTGATTATACAGTGATCGTAGAAGATGCGAACGGCTGTACGGAACAGGCAAGTGTAACGATCACAGAACCCCCACTGCTGGTACTGGATACCGAGGGTACTGATCCTGACTGTAACACATCTCAGGATGGGACAGCGACAGTAACACCAAGTGGCGGCACGGGCCCTTACACGTATTTGTGGGATGATCCAAACGGACAAACGACAGCTACGGCAAGTGGTCTTGACGGAGGGTTAGTTACCGTAATCGTGACGGATGCGAATGGATGTAGCGAAACACAGAGCGTGAACCTTACGGCACCTTCGGCATTGAGCCTTACAACGAGCCAGGAGGATGTACTGTGCTTTGGAGAGAGTACGGGGACGGCGACGGTAACGCCAAGCGGCGGCACCTCTCCCTATACCTATGAGTGGAATGATAATGCGACACAGAATACAGCAACGGCAGTAAACCTGGAAGCGGGGACCTATACGGTAATCGTGACAGATGATAATGATTGCACGGAACAGATCACGGTTGACCTGACCCAACCCTCGGCACCACTGGATGCAGCAGGGACCTCAACAGATGCGCTGTGTGGAGTGAACAACGGTACGATAGACCTGACAGTGACCGGCGGCACGGGTCCATACAGTTATGAATGGAACCCAGGCGGCTCGACGGATGAGGATCCCCAGGACCTTGGACCCGGCACCTACACGGTAGTAGTAACGGATGCGAACGGTTGTACCTTCAGTACAAGTGTACAGGTGAGCACCCCATCAGGCCTGGAAGCGCTGGTATCAGTGACAGATGTAAACTGCAACGGAGAGACCAACGGTATGGTGGATATAACGGTAAACGGCGGAGTATCGCCCTATACCTATTTATGGAATAACAACGAAACGACAGAAGACCTGATAGATGTAGGAGCAGGGAATTACAGCCTTACGCTAACGGATACAGATGGTTGTACAGTAATAGCGAATGCACTGGTAGAGGAGCCGGACTTGTTGGAAGCGACGGCGACACCAAGCCAGGCGAGTTGCGGAGGTAGTGATGGCAGTATCTCGTTGGTGGTAAGCGGCGGAACGGGCTCAGGGACCTACAGTTTTGACTGGGAAAATGATGGAACGGGAGAAACTTATCCGGATCAAAGCCCGAGTGGACTGCCTCAGGGCGATTACACCGGAGTAGTAACGGATGGTAATGGCTGTAGTGTGACGGTTACAGCATCAGTAACAGTACCAGATGGACCGGAGATAAGCCTGTCAGCAGTTAATTTGAGCTGTTTTGAAGATAACAGCGGTAGTATAGACATGGAGATTACAGGAGGGGAAGCGCCCTATACGATAGAATGGCTCAATGATTCGAGTTATGATGGAGAAGAAGACCCCTCGGGAATCTATGCAGGGACCTGGGAGGTATTGATAACGGATGACAATATGTGTACGACAACAGGCAGTATAGAATTGACAGAGCCTGCGCTGCTGGAAGTGAGTGCAACGATGACAGCAGTGAGTTGTAATGGAGATAGCGACGGGACAGTGACAGCAGTTGCGACAGGAGGTACAGGTATATATAATTATGACTGGGACATAACAGGAGGAGGCACACCGAATGCTGCACCTGCAGGAGTGCACACGGTAACGGTAACGGATGTAAACGGCTGTACAGCCGAAACAGCAGTAGAGGTAACGGAACCGGCGCTGTTGGAGGTAAGTGCAACAGCAGTAGATGTGGATTGCAACGGAGCGAGTACAGGAAGTTTGCAATCGAATGTAACGGGTGGAACCACGCCTTACAGTTATTTGTGGAGTGTGATAGGATCAACGGATCCGAACCCGACAGATGTATCGGCTAATATCTATACACTGATCGTAACGGATGCGAACGGTTGTAGTACGTTTGCACAGGCGACGGTATCAGAACCTGAAGCATTGACGGCATCGAGCCAGATGGCAGAATCGACCTGTGGAGATCCAAACGGGAGTATAGATTTGACGGTAAACGGCGGAGTAGGGCCTTATGATTATATATGGAGTAATAATGATACGAATGAAGATCCGGGAGATTTGTTACCCGGAGTGTATATAGTGACGGTAACGGATGCGAATGGCTGTACGCTGGAATACGGAGATGTGGTGACCTCACCATCGGCACTGACGATAAGTGGAGTGGGAGAAGATGTGAATTGTTACGGCGGTAGTGACGGTAGTGCAGACATTACTGTAGGAGGTGGAACAGCTCCGTTTACGTATCAATGGGATGATAGTGCCAACCAAACGGTAGAAGATGCGCAGAATCTGGCATCGGGGACCTATACGGTAGTGGTGACGGATGCGAATGATTGTACAATAAGTATGCAGGTACAAATAGCAGAACCACCACCACTGGAAGCAACGCAGTTGGTATCGACGGGAGTGAGTTGTAATGGCGGCAGTGATGGAAGTATATTGATAACGGTAACGGGAGGAACAGCACCATATGTGTCATATGAATGGGATAATACGACCCAGACGGTACCGGATCCTGATGGGTTGAGTGCGGGGACGTACACGGTGACGGTGACGGACAACCAGGGCTGTACGGCAACGGAGACGGTACAGATCACAGAACCGGCAGCGATAGAGCTGACGACGACAACAGCATCGGCAGCGTGTAACGGCAGCTCAGACGGATCGATAGATTTGACGGTATCAGGCGGAACGGCTCCTTATAACTACAATTGGAACAACGGAGCGTATACGGAAGAAGATCCGTCAAATATTGTTGCAGGTCAGTATACGGTGATTGTGACAGATGCAGAGGGTTGTACGCAGAGCACCACAGCAGTGGTGGATGAGCCAGCAGCGCTTCAATTGGTGATGGACAATATATCGAATTACGGGGGCTACAATGTAAGTTGCTGGAATACAGCAGATGGATCGGCAGAAGTAGTGGTGAGTGGCGGAACGAGCCCATATAGCTATTCATGGAGCAACGGCATGACAACGGGAGCGGTATCGGAATTGGAATCAGGTCAGTACACGGTGACGGTGACAGATGCAGAGGGCTGTACAAACACGACGCAGGTGGATCTGACAGCTCCTCAGGCGATCAATGCATTGGCTGAAGCAGTGGAGGCAGGTTGTTATGGAGAGGATGACGGTCAGGTGGTAGTGAGTGCAGTGAGTGGAGGAGCCTCGCCTTATATGTATTCGATAGGCGGAGCATTTAGTTCAGTAAACCAGTTTTCGAACCTACCGGCAGGAAGCTACACAGTGACGGTACAGGATGTGAATGGATGTGAGTGGACAGAGCAGGTAGAGGTGACAGAGCCAGCCGAGTTTACAGTGAACCTGGGAGATGACATCGAGATATTGATGGGAGACAGCGCACAGTTGCATCCGGTGTTGAGTCCATCGTCATCAGTGTTGGATACCTTTGTGTGGAAAGAGCGGGAGGTGTTGGATTATGAACCATGGGTGAAGCCCTGGGAGACACAATCCTATTCGATAATCGTGACCAATGCGAATGGCTGTACATCAGAGGATATGATCCTGGTGAGAGTGAAGAAAGACCGGTTGGTGTACATCCCGAATACTTTTTCACCGAACAATGACGGGTTTAATGATATCTTCACCATCTTCACAGGAAGAGGAGTCAAGCGGGTGAGTAACTTCAAGGTCTTCAGCAGGTGGGGAGAATTGGTGTATGAGTTGCCGGAGGTGGCAGTAGGAGTGAATGCTGCAGATCCGGAAAATGGCTGGGATGGTACATTGGATGGAGAAATCCTCAACCCTGCAGTGTTTGTGTATGTAGTGGAAGTAGAGTTTATAGATGGTAGAATCGAAATCTACAAAGGTGATGTTACCCTCACGAAATAATGGAGATCAGTCAATCTTAGTCTTAAAATTTGGCGATTGAAATCATAGGGTTAAATCAATTCAAGAGTAAATATTTGATTCCAAATTTATTTTTAACAATGAACCAAATGGCAGGAACAATTTGAATCAAGAAATATTTTAAAGAATTAAATACGAAAAAAATTAAGAATTAAACTAAAAAATATACAATTGACAGTTTTTTTCAGGCTTTTTGGCTATTAATTCGCTTTTTAATCTAGCCAAATCAAATCAATTTTTTCAAACAATTTAAAATTAAATAGGATTATATTAGTTTGATTTTCAATATATTGAAAGTTGAACCGTGTGCGATGTATTTAAATAATTTAGATGAATTTTTATTTGATATTTAAAATACCCTTTTTTGGGTATTAGACGCCCAAAATATATAGTGTATATTTGTGATACATAGTAAGGAAATAGATAATCTATAACTGTTTTTTTACCTTGTAATTACGATTTTTCCCATATACCGAACAACAAATTATAATTATATGATAGGATAAACTTACTCTTTAAGAAAAGAGAGGATTTCCGGATGCATGAACATTTTTAATCCAAATTACGATTTTTCAAAAGCCTAACCTTTCCTCTCTTCGTCACTGCGGAAATGAACCACTATTTTTTACCATCGCAGTTTTATCTATCTTAAATAATTGTTGAATTGTGTATTGCAAAGGGAGTGATACTCAGCTATGGAAACTTTTCAGGCCTTTGTCAACAAAGAAACCTGATGTAAAAAGATATTTAAGAATTTGGGTAATTATATTAATGGTAACTGTTTAGAGATTTATTTTAAAACGGTTTTGGGATAGTCCTCCTCTGCTAAAGTGCAGAGGGGGATTGCTTTTTTATGCATATAACAATTCATTGCCTCAACTTTTTTGAAAAAACTAAAAAAATATTTTCCTATAGAATACTTAACCTACAACAAGTAGTCAAAATAGTGAAATTCACTATCTTTGCGGTGTGGCTAGAATAATGAGCATTGATTATGGAACCAAGAGGGTAGGGGTTGCGGTAACTGACCCCCTGCAAATAATTGCAAATGGACTTGAAACAGTTTCAACACTTGAGATTTTTGATTTTTTAAAACAATATCTCGAATCAGAAGAAGTTGAAAAGATAATCGTTGGTATGCCTTATCACCTGGATGGAACTCCAACGAAAATTAGTCAATTAATTGAAGATTTTATTGCAAAAATCAATAAACTTTACCCGTCGATAAAAGTTGTTATTCAAGACGAACGATTTACTTCTTCAGATGCCAAAAAGATTATTTTGCAAAGCGGAGCTAAAAAGAAGAAACGACGTGACAAAAGCCTTGTGGATAAAATTAGTGCGGTACTTATTTTACAAGAATATTTAGAATCCCAAAGGAACATACTATAAACTAAAGATTAAAAATGATTTTACCAATATACGCATTTGGTCAGCCAGTACTCAAAAAAGTTGCGAAGCCAATTGATAAGGATTATCCTGAACTAAAGCAACTGATTGAAAATATGTGGGACACTATGTACCATGCGAATGGAGTAGGTCTTGCTGCTCCCCAAATCGGGCTTCCGATACGTTTGTTTGTCGTTGATTCTGAACAAATGATGGATGATGAAAAGGAGAAAGGAACTGGTGTCAAAAAGGTTTTTATCAATGCACAAAAAGTAGAAGAAGGTGGCGATCCCTGGGATTTTGAAGAAGGTTGTTTGAGTATTCCGGATGTGAGAGGGGATGTCAATCGACCGGCGCAATTGAAGCTGAAGTATTTGGACGAAAATTTTGAAGAACACGAAGAATTATTCACCGGAATCAATGCTCGCGTCATTCAGCATGAATATGACCATATTGACGGGATACTTTTTACAGAATTGTTGAAACCAATCAAACGAAGATTGGTTAAACGAAAACTGGAAAATATTAAAAAAGGCAAAATATCTCCGGAGTACAAAATGAAGTTTGCGAGGTTAAAATAGTTTATTGTTTTTGGTTCATACTTCATAGTTTTTATTTGGAAATTAATAACTTTTAAACCACAAACCACAAACCACAAACCACAAACCACAAACCACAAACCACAAACCACAAACC
>JANQEY010000205.1 GCA_028278125.1 bacterium
AATTCGTGATCGGATGCAGGAAGCTTCAGATAAAGGCAAGGATGAGGGTGCCCTCGAAGGAGTTAAAATTGCCCAGGAAGCGTTAAAGTCCGTGATCGAATATGTGCAGGGGGTATACATAATGCCGACATTTGGGCGGGTTGAACTTGCGATCGAAACGGTTTCGATACTACCGGGTAGAAAGGCTTACGCGGAATATAGCATTGATGATGAGGAGAAACAGGGATGAGTTTTTCAAAAGGATTGGTCTGGGTAACCGGCGCATCCAAAGGTATCGGGCGAGCGACTGCCATCCATCTCTCTAAACTCGGCTGGAATGTAGCTGCCAGCGCCAGGGATGATAAAACCCTGGAACAAATGGCTGAACGGTTTGAAAGAGTATATTCCTTTCCCCTCGATGTCGGTGATCCTGTTGCGCGTAAAGATGTTTATCAACGGATACGGGAAGAGCACGGTCCAATCGATGTACTCGTGAATAATGCCGCGTTTGGTTTCAGGGGAGCTGTAGAAGATATGGAAATGGCTGAGATGAAAAATCTCTTCGATATAAATGTTTTCGCGCCATTGGCATTGACCAAACTTGTTCTCCCTGAAATGCGTTCAAGACAGCAGGGACGAATAATCATGGTCAGCTCAGTGGTGGGACGGGTTTCGATGCCTCTCAGCGGTGCCTATTCTGCTTCCAAGTTTGCACTCGAAGGATTTACCGACGCTCTACGGATGGAGTTGATGCCATGGGGTATCAAGGTTGTCCTGGTTGAACCCGGGCCAATTTCAACCAACTTTGGAAAAACTGCGGGCGACCATTCCACTTTCAGGATGAAAAACCGGGATTCAGCATATTTAGAACAATATAAATCTATTTCAGTGCGGGGAATGTTTGCGCATCGGACTTATTGGGGACCAAGTACGGTAGCTGTTGCGATTCGTGAGGCAATTGAACATCCACGGCCCAAAGCACGTTACCCGGTTCACTGGTCAGCACATCTACTGCCATTCTTGAGAAATATTATCCCAACACATTGTATGGATAAATTCCTTGGATTCAGGATGGGATTCACCAAAAAGCATCGATAAAATGATAAAAGTTGATATACCCGGATGGAAGTTACTGGAAATCTCTCATATCGTCTGTGATATGAATGGAACGCTGGCTGTTGATGGATATCTCGAAGAAGGTGTGATTGATCGGCTGGAGAAACTTTCAGAAAAAGCAGAAGTATATATTTTAACGGCTGATACTTATAATACCGCCTCGTCAATTACAGCTGGTTCTTCAATTAAAATAAATAAGCTCACCCCTGATCTTGCAGCTGATGCTGGTGGAGAGGCTGAATATAAAGCGGCATTTGTAGAACAGTTGGGATCAAATAAAACTGCCTTCCTGGGAAATGGCGCGAATGATTTGCAGGCAATAGAAACGGCTGTTTTATCCATCGCTGTAGCAGGTAAAGAGGGTGCATTTTCAAAGGTTTTGATTGAAGCAGACCTGGTTGCTCAAACTTCCGTTGACGCACTTGATCTACTTCTTAGACCTGCGAGATTGATTGCCGGTCTTAGAAGATAATTCTATAAATCAGTATTTACCCGCAATTCTAAATGATAACTCCCGCAAAAGATTATACGGCTGCTGCCATTCTTATCGCTTCCGAAAGGGGAAAAGATCTGGGTGCAAAGCGACCTCTCTGTTTCATTGACCTCGATTATAAACCGGTATTTGTCCAAGCTGTGGATCATCTTTCCGCTTCGAAACGGTTTCGAGAGATAATTCTTCTGCTGCATGAAGAATGGGTAGGCCTGGGAACTACAACGACAGAATACTGGGAACTGGGAATAGTCAGGAAAATTCTTGCAGGGCAAGAAGATAATATGCAATCACTCGAGCGTGGTATCTCAGTATTAAATCCTGCTTATGATGTTGTCGCAATCCATGATGGAGCATACGCGGTTACACCACCCGAATTAACAGCAGAGGTAATGGATACCGCTCATGAAAATGGTTTTGCATTCCCAGCTGTTGAACCGGTAGAAAATGATCATACTGGTGATTATGGAGAATTTAAAACAACTGTCCCAATTGATAACAAACTGTATTACGTACAAAGCCCGGTATGTATAAAACAATCAGTGCTTCGTGATCTATTCGATTTTTCGGAATCAGAAAATCTTCATGAGCTGACTCTGTTTGATCGTGCATCCAGGAAAGGAGTAAAACCTGTTCCGGTGATTACAGGCATGTCAAATCCAAGAATCTCAACAGCAAATGATATCGATAGATGCCTGGCTTGTATCAGGCAGCAATCTCCCAAGTATAAACCATCAGGATGAACCAATCGAAATGACTTATGGTTGACATCTTATTATATTAACTAATTCATTTGCAGGTATCCGCAGAATCACACCCGGATCGTCCCGGTTCGGCAGGAATAGACAGAGGGATGGAGTTTGGTTGCACGACAGCGAATACTGACAGTAATAGCAGTGGCAGCGGGTGCAATAGTCGCCAGTAGAATATTTACGGGTGCTGAAATAACTCCCTTTACCACCTTTGTCTTTGACCTGTTTTTTATTTCCCTCGGTCTTGCCCTGTTTCGAAAAATCCCCGCCGCTGCCAAAACGGGTCATGAAGTAAACAGGCTTCTCTTTGGGATTATCCTGTTCCTGGTATCGGTTGTTATCAAGGTATATATTTACAATAGTATAATCCCTGGTCTGGAAACAATTTCTCAAAACTTGTGGATATATTTTGCCAGGCTGGCACCCGCGTTAGCCCACAGTTGGTCAATAATCTCCCTGGTAAGACTGGGTGGAGAGAACTGGAATAAACGACGAAGACGTGTTGTAATCGTTTTAGTCCTGATGGTTTTCCTTGCCCTTTACCGCATACCGGAATTTATGGCTGTGTTGATAGGATTATTGATTGCTATCTGGGTGATACCGACAGAGTGGATCACGTCGTTGAAAGGAAAATCCAGGAAATGGGCTACAGTCCTTGTGATCGCACTCCCGGTAGTATTCTTTATCTATACCGGCAATGGAATACTACTTTCAAGTCTCTGGCTCTCTCAATCAACGGAACTGACTGATGCAGGCTCTCAGCCTGCATTAATCACGGGTACAACCCTGATAACCATCATCAGCTATGTTATTCTGATCTACTGGATATTTTTAACTTTACGAATAATTATGGTGCTGCTCCAGGGTGGTTTTGGTACAACGGTGACCATAAGGGTAAAGCTGGTATTCACTTACTTTTTCAGTACAATTATCCCGGGACTTCTGCTCGTGGCTCTGTTGAGCGTTTCAGTTTTTATTGGAACTGGGACAATGCGCGCACGGCTGGTGGCGCAGTTGATTGAAAAGGACCTCAAAAAACTTGAAATGCTGCTTTCCCAGGATATTATATCGTTGCGAACTGAAAACGCAGATATAGCCATCGGGATATATGAGCGGGAGATTCCTGAAGATGATTATGGCGAAGAGAGACTGGAGGCTGAAAACAGGTTCTGGTTTGATCCAGCGCTGACCGGTGCGAACTGGGAAGAGTTGGGCAGTCTTTTATCACCATCAAGGGAACTTCGTGAAGAACCTGTGGAAACCTGGCACCTCAAACGCAGCCTCTATAAACCGAACTACGCGCCCAGGGTTTTGACATCATTTCTTGGCTGGTCGGAGAAATCCAGTACGCGACACGGCATACTCCCGATGGGAGAGGGTAAATCGGCACTCGCGGCTGCTGTCAGTAAAGGTAGTAGCGGTGACGTCCTGGTTGCCCTTAAACCCATTACCCCGGACTTGTTGAAAGAATACAAGGAAATTGTTGGGGTAGATATACTTATCCAGCCCATCTCAGGTCTCAAAATTTCCGATGACGCCCGAAGGTTGAATCTCCGGGCTGACCAGTACTACGAAATCTCTGATAATAAAGTCGGGAATATTGAGATCGAGAATGAATCGATACTGGATATGTTCAGGATGGACATTGTCCAGACAATTACAGAAATTGAAGAACCAACTTTATGGAATTCCTCTCTCTATCACGGTGTCCACGAGTTACGTAATAAAATCCCTGATACAGATGAAAGCTGGGTTAATGGCGTGATAGTCGTAAGAACTTCGATTCTTACCCTCATCTCATCTTTGTTCACAACTCACGGATTGAACCTGATAGTTATCTATATCCTCACCGCCCTGGCACTATTGCTTCTGCTGGCGGTTGTCTTCTCCAGTGTTCTCGGACTAAGTATAACACGAACAATTACAACTGCGGTAGCGATACTAAGAAGAGGGACAGACCGGTTAAGAAAGGGTGACCTGGATACACGGATCCAGGTAAATAATCACGATGAGCTGGGTACCCTGGCGGTAAGTTTTAACAGGATGACCGCAGACCTGAAACGGATGCTCGCCGATACTGCGAAGAAAGAACGGCTGGAGCGAGAAATCCAGATTGCCCGCCAGATCCAGTTGAACCTGCTCCCCGGAAGTCTCCCGGATATCGAAGGTTTTGATATCGCCGCCCGCAGCGATCCGGCCCTTGAGGTTGGTGGTGATTATTATGATATGATAATCCTGGACGACAACAGGCTGGTATTTTCGCTTGGTGATGTTTCCGGGAAAGGCATAGCCGCGGCGATGCTGATGAGTAACCTCCAGGCTTCTCACCAGACGTTTGTCCTGGAGACTAATGAAGTGATCACCCTCGATGAGCTTGGAAAAAGACTGAATCGTCTCATTTATCATAACTCAACACCCGATATGTTTATCACCTGTTTTATCGGTATTCTCGATACCGAAACGGGATACCTCAAGTACATTAATGCCGGTCATGATACACCCGTTCTCATCCAGGATGGGAAGATTATTGAACTCGGTGAAGGGGGGATCATGTTCGGAGCGTTGCCGGATACAGAATATTGCCTGGGAGAGGCAAACCTGAAATCTGGAGATGTGCTGGCGATCTACACAGATGGACTTACCGAGGCGATGAATGCTGATGGAAAAGAGTTCGGAAAAGAGCGGTTGATCGGGCACATAAGCAGGAGTAAGGACAGACCGGCGGAAGATATTCTGTCGGGTGTTTACGAGGATGTGATCAGGTTTGCGGGTGAGGAGAGGGCATCTCAGGATGACTTAACCATGATCATCCTCAAAGCAGAGTCGATCCCCGGCAGCGAAAACAGCTGAGCATACATTAAGTAAGAAAGCGAAAGTATGGCGCGGATACTTGTAATATGTGGCGGTGATAACCTTGAGAGACGGGTTTCCCTGGCCAGCGGTGACGCTGTAGCGAAAGGACTGGCAGCCGCCGGGCATGAAGTACTTAAAATCGATTCATCATATCCCGGTAATATCGTTGATCCCGGAACACCGTTGCTCGATGGCATTGTAGGACCTGTTCCCCCGGAAGAGTTGAAGTCTGTTACAATGAATCCGGTCACCTGGCAAAATTTGATCGACAATGTTGTCAAGGGGGATTATGACGCCATATTTCCCATTCTTCATGGAAGCTGGGGGGAGGATGGAAGAATCCAGGCTGTCCTCGAATTGTTGAATATTCCCTACCTCGGCAGTGGCGTATTATCGAGCCAGTTATGTATGAACAAGGAATACGCGAAAAAAATTGCTATAGAACACGGTTTACCTGTAGCGCCGGGTTTTAATGCTGACAAAAATATGTCATTCGATGACATAATTTGCAGATGTATTACAGATCTTCAATTGGAAGAACAGCTAGGAGGTTCAAAAATCGTTGTAAAACCTTTGAGCAGTGGTTCTGCCGTTGATGTTTATATAGTCGAGAATAAAACTGAGATCCTGGAAGCAGTTAATAAAATCAATGAAAATGGAGACGAAATCTTAATTGAAAAATTTATCCCTGGGAAAGAATTAACCGTTACAGTACTGGATGACCAGGGGCTTCCTGTTATCGAAATAGCCCCGAAAACCGGCTTTTATGACTACACAAGGAAGTATACCAAGGGTGAAACCGAGTACCTTTGCCCGGCACCTGTTGATGAAAAGATCGCCACCATAATCCGGAATGATTCCCTCAAGGTTTTCCAGGCGCTGGAATGCAGGCATGTCGCACGGGTAGACTGGCGCTACGATCCTGCCGATAATAATATGGCATTCCTGGAGGTTAATACGATGCCCGGAATGACCGATCTTTCCCTTGTTCCCATGGCAGCAAAAGAGGTGGGAATAGACTTTTCAGCATTGATGGATCGATTTGTACAAATGGTTCTCGAGGGTAAAGCCGGCTAATGAAACCATCCGACGATAAAAATATTATCAGCTCTATCCCGCCGGTTACTCTCGCCGATGCCGAAACATTATCCAACATGGTAAAAGTGCTGGTTCATGACTTGATGAACCAGGTGGCGGCATTTAAGCTGAATGGCGATCTTGTTAAGAACTACCCGGACCACATGGACAGCGAAACACTATGGGGACGTTTGGAACCTTTGATACAGCGTATCGAAGTCTCAGCGATGCAGGTAAGGAATATCAACAGGAAACTTCTCAATCCTCGAGAGATGGTTTTTAAGGATTTTTATATAGTTGAAGCTGTCCGTTCAATGGTCGAAAAATTTCGCGGGGATTTTGAAAACAAGTCAATAAATCTCAAGGTTGAACTTCCATTTGATGATATTGTCGTTCATGGCGACGAGAGCACTATCAAAGAGGGAATAATATTCCAGTTGTTGAGTAACGCTTTGAAATTCACCGAAAGCGGGGGAGAAGTATGTGTTAAAGTTGACAGCATCGGCGATAAAGCAACCATCAAAGTAGCGGATACGGGTATTGGGATACCTTCTGAGTGGATAGATAAACTATTGACTGTTTCAGACCGTGAAGAATTCCGCCGAAAGGGAACCGACGGCGAGCTTGGCTTTGGATTCGGACTTCACGCCGCTCACCTGCTGGCTGAATATTTTAAAGGTGAATTAAAAGTCGAAACACACGATCTTTCCTCAGATCAATCTCTTTACTGCACTGTTTTTAGATTTACTATATAAAGCTGCGATGAGATTATAAACCATAAAAAATGAATCAAATCCCTTTACATAAAAAATGTCACGCTCATTGTGGCCAGGCTTGGCGCGCAAGCCGGGTGTCACACAAGAGAAAAAAGTCAAATTGAAAATGAAACAGGTTTGATCACATCATATTTTCCAGTTTCCCATTCTCCAGCGCTACTCCATGGATAGTTTAGTTCATCATCAACAATACCAGGTTAGTGGCCC
>JANQEY010000212.1 GCA_028278125.1 bacterium
CCACATAAGAGGCAGGCATCACTAATGGTCCGTATTTTCTCTGACGACGGAGAGTGAGTCGGATTTCTGTTAAATCTCCCGGGTAACGTTTCGTCATATGCAGAACGCCGCATCGGATCAGAAAGCGTTTCGTATGCTTCGATTAGAAGGGCGGCATTGTCCGTTGAACCGCCCAAGTCCGGATGCTGTTTGAGATCACGCATCAATGTCCTAAAGCTGGCACGAATAATCTCAAGTGGAGCATCCGGCTGTACCTGAAGCAGCCGATAATAGTTGCGACGGTTTTTCATTACTAAAACTTCCTTGGAAAATAGATTGTTGACACAAACAAACCTATTGAAATTAGACTATCCTGTATGAAGGAGTCCAGCACCGACCACCAGTCATTGATGTCTGTGATCATAGCGGTGATCTCCCTTTTAAACATCAATTAGAATCGGTCGGTATTAGCCATAAAGAAACCCGCTTACAACAATCGAAAGCGGGCTATGTATTTATTCGGAGTGGCAATCCCGCTATCATATCCGATTATTCGGACGTAGATCGGAAACTTTACAACCATTCCTTTCGGAAAGTTAGCCTTTTTCACAACTATTTATATCGACAGTTAAAATGAAAACTTTAGTCTTTGATTAGTGCAAACATTTTCGAACCTTCGGGTGCACTGACCAGAATAGTGCCGGAGATACATCATTCCCATCTGTTACCCCCTTTATGCTTTAGGTCTATATATTGGACTTTACCCCTTTCGCTTATGAAAGAAGTGATAAACCAGCTTATCAAGCTGATTAACAATGAACCGAACACAGCAGGCCAGAATCCAGCAACATTGAAGCCGCCAATGACACCTGAAGCCATCATTAGCAGTAAGGCATTAATGACGAAAGTGAACAGGCCAAAGGTTAATATGTTTATGGGCAGCGTGATGATAAAAAGAATTGGTCTGAGAAACGCATTCAGCAAACTGAGAATGGCTGCAGCAAAGAGTGCGGAGATAAACCCGCTGACCTGAATCCCATCAAGCAGATAGGATGTAACCATAATCGCAATGGTTAGAATCAACCATCGTAACAAAAACCCCTTCATTACTTCTCTCCTCAAGAATAATAAATCTGTAAGTGTTCACAGGGAAACGCATCTGCAGCGTTATCGGGCACTTGAAGTACGACCAGTACGTCTGCGTGCCAGAGGCCTTGCATATGCGCCACCCTGTAAACGCTTACGGGGCAAGGATATAGCGTACATGAGGCATTTCACCCCCGTGAATGGTTACATAAATTTTATCATTTCACTGATACTAATTGTATCGTATACAGGTAAATGTGATCAAGTGGGATTGATAAAGCGGGAATACTTCTGATGCTTTTAGATGCTGAATGCGTTATCACCTCTTTTTTTGTAAGCGTTCACAGGGCAACGCATCTGCTGCGTTACCGGGCGCTTGAAGTACGACCAGTACGTCTGCGCGCCCGAA
>JANQEY010000227.1 GCA_028278125.1 bacterium
TGTTTTTCTCCTGCTACTCATTGTCTTATTCTTAGGGACTTCTGAAATTATTCTTCGTGTCAAAAACATCAAACCCTGGACTGGAACACACCGAGTAAACAGGGACCTGGTGAGTATCGAACCGGGTGACAGTATGTATGAATTGCACGAATCACTTGGCTATGCAAACCTTCCAGGGGAATATAAAGTTACCCTGAGGTCGGGATATAAGTTCAATATTACACACCTGCAAAACTCATCAAGAATAACTTATCCGCTGGAAAATTATGCAGAGAATCAAACAAAGCCCGAGATATGGATATTCGGTTGTTCATATACTTATGGATGGAGCATCAACGATAACGAAACCTTTACATGGCTTGTACAGGAACAGTTTCCCGAATATGAGGTGATTAATTTCGGCGTAAACGGTTACGGCACTATTCACGCACTATTAAAACTCCAGAAACTGCTGGAATCCGGATCACCTGAAATTGTAATCCTTGTTCATGCAGGTTTTCACGAGGAAAGGAATACTTATACAAGGCAGAGAAGAAAAACTTTCACTGAATGGAACAGTATCGGTGTACTAAATCAACCTTTTGCATCACTGAACGGAAATGATTCACTTACTATCGAGATAAGGGAGGTGGAGTATCATGAAATCCCCCTTATAAAACAATCTTCGCTGGTGAATTTCCTGGAAAAAAAGTATAACGAGATGGAATACAGACGGCATAAAAGCGATAAAGTTAACCAGGCTATCATTCTGGAAATGGCTTCTATCTCAAAAAGTAAAAACATTGATTTCATTTTAGCAGGTATATACGAAGCGGAAGAAATGCTGGAATATGCCAGGACTCAGGGAATCCGCACCGTGGATATCTCAGTCGATGCGGCCAAACCGGAATACCGCAATCTTCCTCACGACAACCATCCAAACGCACTGGCAAATTCTAACTACGCTGAAAAACTTTCACAGTATCTACAATCTGAACTCTCCGATTAATCTTACAAAAATCTCTACAGCATGATTTTTCTTAACTTACGATGATCGAGTAGTCAAATCTTTAGAATTCGAGACAAGTTTCGTTAACTTTTTTGGGATATTTGGGAATTTAGTTGCGACTAAGTTTTTCGAATTGTACATTCAAGGTTCATAAAATCTAATACTGACAGGATAATTAGCCATTCCAGCTTGAAGCTTTAGCAAGTTGTAGTATTAGAAATAAGGAATCGAACAAATACTACTCACTGATAAAAAATCTGGATTGTATGGGGAGGATACCATGAAGAGGCGGTTGTCGTTAATTATTACCGTTTTATGTCTACTTGTTTTTTCTGTTGCCTTTGCGGTGGATAAAGCTGAAGTGTACCGGGCACTTGAGATGTACGAAGCTGGGCTTGAGATCACTGATGCTCAACGTAAGATGTTGGACGAGGTGAAATACGATTTTGATCCTGACAATGAACTCGATAACGCCGGGGGGCCGGACCTCTACGGATATTACTTTGTCGACAGTGAAAACCCAGAGGGTCCTGAATTTGACTGGGTTGACATAACCGGTACAGGAACTGAAGTGGCTGTGGATTATGAATTAGGAACATTTCCAGGGGCGGAGCCGTGTATCGGCCCTTTTGATATCGGGTTTGATTTCACATTCTACGGCGAAGTTTATGATGAGTTTCACATCCAGGCTAGGGGTGCCATTTCGTTTTTTAGTGATGAACTAGATCACTGGCACCATCAATTACCTGATGATGACTACGGACCGATGATCTGCTGGTTCTGGGGTCACCTGAATCCTCATGAAGGAGAAAGAGGACTTGTATATTACGAACTTACGTTGGTCAATGATCAACCTGCACTGGTAATTTCATTCATTGACTATCATTACTTCTACTGGTTGGATGACGGTTCAATTACTGCACAGGTAATACTCTTTGCCGGTTCAAACCGGATTCTTTTCCAGTATCAATCTATTGATGAAGAATTCCCTGTAAATTCGGCTACAGTTGGTATCCAGAACGACGGTACAGTCGGATTAAATTATTCATATGACGGCGATCCGCTTACTGTTTATGAAGGCGTGGCAGTTGAATTTTTATGGGATGGTCTTCCATTTCCGAGTATTGTAATTGGTAGTGTGACTGATATTAATACCGGTGATCCTTTACCGGGTGTAGAAATTCAAATGGGAATCGAAACTGCATCTTCGAATGAAGACGGTATATATCAATTTGGTTGGCATCTTGCCGGTTATGAACACCAGGTCCTGGCAACACTGGCAGATTATTACGATTACCATGATACCGTCACCCTTGTTGAGGGTCTCAATTTTTACGATATCGAGATGGAACAACATATATATGTGGATGTCAGTGGGTATGTCACAGACCTGGATACAGGCGATCCGATAGTTGGAGCTGTAGTATCAACATCTTATTCAACTGATACAACCGATCAGGATGGATACTACGAACTGATTGACGCCGGACTGATTGATTCAACCTGTAACATATCAGCAGAACACGAAAATTATATTGATTTCCAGGGACAGCTTTCCCTCTCAGATGAACTCAATGAATATGATTTCCAGATGGAAGAATTACCATGGTCGTATGTATCCGGCATTGTATATAACCCGGTGACCGGTGGTCCGGTAGTCGGTGCTGAGGTTATGTATGGCATGGGACAATTTGAAACTGTAATATCAGATGAGAGTGGATATTATGAGTTCACAGCTCTCTCAGGTGAAACAATTTTAATTATTGTTTCAGCGGGTGGTTATTATGGGAATGATGAGGCGTTAATACTGACCGAAGGCCCTTATATCTATGATGTTGAACTTGAACCATACGATTACACGATAAATGAAGATTTTGAGTCAAGCCCCGGATTCCTCCAACCCGGCGTAACCAACGAATCATGGGAATACGGTGAACCGGTTGAATCGCCAACTGGGGCAAATTCACCATCACATTGCTGGGAAACCCATATTGATACTCCATATGAAACAGGAAGAATGGATTCCCTTTTCTCTTCCTCTACCTGGCTTATATCGTCTGATTCCGCCTATGTCAGCTACTGGCACTGGCTGGACTACAGTGATATGGCTGGTGTTGAAGACGGTTACAACTTTAATGTATCCGTTGACGGTGGAAATTCCTGGTTAGGTATCTGGCCGGAAACGGTAGATGATAATTTTGCAGAGATTGACGCACTCGGTGGAGTTCACGGATGGACTGGTTCAAGGGACTGGACATATGTGCGATATGACTTGTCCTGGTTCATAGGCGAGGAAGTTATGTTCATGTTCCGTCACGGTGCTGAACATGGGGAAGGATTCCATGGAGTTGCTATTGACGATATCAGGGTTTACAACGCGGAAGAGGGAGAACGTTTAGTAGATATCGACCTGTCACCGGTGAGTCCACCATTTATTATCCCGCCTCCAGGTGGGACATTCCAGTTTAATGCTTCAGCTTCAAACAACAGTCCGTTTTATATGAATTTTGATATCTGGACCATTGTAATTTTACCAAGTGGGCAGGTATATGGCCCGATTTTACAGACACCACCCGGCTGGGGAATGCCTGGTGAAACTACTATCGCACCCGGTCCGTTTACACAAGTTGTGCCCGGATACGCGCCACCGGGAAACTATGTTTATGAGGCATTTGTGGGTTCTTACGCTGATGATTTCGTCTATTGTTCAGACCGTCTCGAGTTTTATAAGCAACCCGGACCAATGGCTGGCGCTGGATATAACACTTGGGATATCTCCGGCTGGGATTTTGAAATTGAAAGCGCCGAAGTTTCCAATTTGCTTCCAACGGAATATGCGATCAAAGATGTTTATCCAAATCCGTTTAACCCAGTCACCAACATCAATATTGCATTGCCGAACGACGCTGACTTGAGGGTGGATGTCTATAATGTAAACGGTCAATTAGTCACCAGCCTGGCGAATGGACGGTTTAACGCAGGGTATCACAACCTGGTATTTGATGCCGCAAACCTGTCAAGTGGATTGTATTTCATAAGGGCGACTGTACCAGGGAAAATGAACGTTACGGAGAAGGTGATCCTGGCTAAATAATAAAAGTGATTTAAGAAATTAAATATTTCTACAAATAAAGCACTAAGGGATTCAGGGAGGAATCATGAAGAGGCAGTTGTCGTTAATAATTACCGTTTTATGTCTATTTGTTTTTTCTGTTGCCTTAGCGGCGGATGATGCAGAAATACGTCGTGCAATTGAGATGTACGAATCAGGGCAGGAGATCACTGAAGTTCAGCGGAATATATTGGATGAGATTAATTATGACATTAATCCGGACAATGAACTCGATAACGCCGGTGGACCGGATCTCTTCGGATATTACTTTGTCGATAGTGAAAGCCCGGAAGGACCTGAATTTGACTGGGTGGATATCACCGGCACCGGAACCGAAGTGGCTGTGGATTATGAATTAGGTCAGCTAGATGGCGATGGCTGCATCGGCCCATTCGACATAGGGTTTGATTTCACATTCTATGGAGAAGTTTATGATGAATTTCGCATCCAGGCAACTGGCGCTATTTCATTTTTTAATTATGAGGTTGGCTACATTAATCATCAATTACCTTATGATGACTACGGATCGATGATCTGCTGGTTCTGGGATGACCTGAATCCTGATGAAGGTGAAGATGGGCTTGTTTATTACGAACTTAGGTTTGTAAACGATCAACCGGCAATGGTTGTCTCATTTATCGATTACTATCACTACTATGAATATTTTGGTTCAATTTCTGCCCAGGTAATTCTTTTTCTTGGTACGAACCGGATTCTCATTCAATACCAAAATATAGATGAAGAACTCTCAGTAAATTCGTCGACAGTTGGTATCCAGGGTGTTGATGGTACTGTTGGTTTAAACTACTCATATAACGGAAATCCGCTTACTGTTTATGAAGGCCTGGCAGTTGAGTTTTTAAACGATGGTCCTCTATTACCGTGTTTTGTTAATGGTTCTGTTACTGACATTAATACCGGTGATCCATTACCGGGAGTTGAAGTTCGAATAGGAGTCGAGACTACAACATCTGATGAAAATGGAGTATATAATTTCAATTGGCACCTTCCCGGTTTTGAACACCCGCTCCTGGCAACCGTCGCAGATTATTATGATTACCATGATACCATTATTCTTGATATGATGATGAATCTCTATGATATCGAGATGGCACCACATATTTACGTGGATGTCAGCGGTTATGTTACCGATTCAGTCACAGGTGATCCAATAGTTGGTGCAGAGGTGTCAACGGTTTACACCGATACTGTAACAAACGAGGATGGTTATTACGAACTGATCAACGCCGGCTTGATCGATTCTACGTATGATATAACGGTAGGTAAGGTTCACTATTACGAATACACTGGACAGGTTTCTCTCCCGGCGGAAATGAACGAACATGATGTCCAACTCGATGCTATTCCCTACACAGATTTCACCGGGTATGTTTATGATACGGAAACGGGCGGTCCTGTCAGCGATGTCTCGATCACAATCGGCGATAGTGCCGTCGTATCTGGAGCAGATGGATATTATGGAATACAAATTGAATCGGATATTCTTTACGATGTAATAGTGTTGGCTGAAGGTTACCCGGAATTTTCCGATGGGATAAATCCGGCTGAAGGTCCCCTGGATTACCCTGTACCACTTCAACCTTACCCGTTCACATACATAAAAGATTTTGAAGCGGGCCCGGCTGATTTTGAGCCAGCCGCTTCAAATGTCGCCTGGGAATACGGTCAACCCGTTGAAAATCCTGTGGGAGCATATTCTCCGTCAAACTGCTGGGTTACTCATCTTGATGCGCCCGTCGAAATTGATAGGATCGATTCACTACTGGTAACTGCAGACTGGACTATTTACTCCGAGTCGGCGTATGTCAGTTACTGGCACTGGGTAGATTATTTCTACTTCAATAATGATTCTGAAGACGGATACAATCTTAAAGTCTCAAATGACGATGGTTTGACTTGGGACATCTTGCATCCTGTTGGTGGATATAATGGCGCCAGTGTGGACGCGCTTGAAAATGAACCTGGGTGGACAGGAGTTAATAACTGGCAATATGTCCGCTATGAACTGGGTGATTACCTTTTCGACACGGTGATGTTCATGTTTCGTCATGGGGCCATGTACGGGGAGAACCATCACGGAACAGCGATAGACAATTTTATAGTTTACAGCGGGGAAGAACCTGACCTGCTGGTAGAAGTTGATCTTATCCCTGTAAATCCTCCATTTATTATCCCATTCCAGGGCGGAACTTTCCAGTTCGGTGCCTCAGCGACCAACAACAGCCCATTCTTCATGAACTTCGATATCTGGACGATGATAATCCTGACCGATGGGACTCGTTATGGTCCTATCCTGATGTCACCTCCCGGATTTGGATTGCCGGGCGAAACAACAATAGCACCCGGTCCATTTACACAGGAAGTACCCGGTTTTGCTCCCTCCGGAAATTATGCCTATGAAGCATATGTCGGTTCATACGCCAATGATTTTATCTACTGCTCAGACCGTCTCGAGTTTAATAAGCAACTCGGACTAATGGAAGGAGCAGGATATAACACATGGGATATCTCCGGCTGGGATTTTGAGATCGAAGGAACTGAAGTATCCGATCTGCTCCCTAGAGAATATGCTACCGAGGATGTTTATCCAAATCCGTTTAACCCGGTCACCAATATCAATATTGCATTGCCGAACGACGCTGATTTAAAGGTGGATGTTTATAACGTAAACGGTCAGCTTGTTACCAGCCTGGCAAACGGACGGTTTAACGCCGGGTATCATAACCTGGTTTTCGACGGCGCAAACTTGTCAAGTGGATTGTACTTCATCAGGGCGACAGTTCCCGGGAAGATGAACGTGACGAAGAAAGTGATACTGGTTAAATAGCAAATACGATTCTTAGGTCATCGTAAAACCCGGTCAAATGCCGGGTTTTTGTTTTGCATACAATGGCATTAAGTTGTCGTACCCGACTTGATCGGGGATCCAGTGTCGTTTGTTTTTAAAGATTTCAAGATTAATAACTTGATATCTTACCAATATATTTCATTCACATAATTAGTCATGATAGTATCCTTAAATCCGGTTATAAACAGGATTATGTGTTTAAAATATTTAATATTTAGAATTTCAACTTGTTTGATTCATAATGAAGATGTTTATATTGTATCTGTGTAATCATCGTATTCTGGTTATAAATAAAGGGATCGACTGTCCATATGAAAAAATCGTCCAGGGAACTAAGAAAGTTTGGAATCACGATGGCAATAGCATGTATTGTAGTTGGTGCTATCCTGTTTTTCCGTGATAAATCTGCCTGGATATACCTGGCTTATATAAGTGGTTTTTTCCTTATCAGCGGATTGTTAGTTCCGAGAATACTTCTTCCGATTGAATGGGTATGGATGAAGATCGCTTTTGTCCTGGGGATAATTGTAACAAATATTCTTCTAACCCTGACATTTTTCCTGGTAATTACACCCATCGGATTAATGATGAGACTGTTTGGAAAAGACTTTTTAAGCTTAAGGTTCGATAAAAATACCGGTACCTATTGGATACCTGTTGAACCTGACGGCACGGCGAGTCGTCCGGAGAAACCATACTAAAATCTGAATAAAATAACCACCAGTTTTGGTTCTAAATGTGAGGTAGCTGAATGCCTTCAAAACTTGGACAGATTTGGGATTTCCTCAAGGTCAGGAAAAAGTGGTGGTTAACGCCAATTGTAATTTTTTTACTGCTGCTAAGCCTGTTGATTGTATTCGCTCAGGGATCGGCTGTTGCACCGTTTATTTACGCGATATTCTAAAACAGGGTATCAATTGACTTTTGTAACTCGGAAAATGTTAATAATTCGCAGGAATTAATTAGGTAACAAATCAAACCAAATTGCAGACTGGTGAATGACTCAAACTTCTAATCGTCCAACATATATCCTCGGTATATCAGCTTTTTACCACGATTCCGCAGCTTGTATTATTAGAGACGGATTTATAGTCGCAGCAGCACAGGAAGAGAGGTTTACAAGAAAAAAGCATGACCACCGTTTTCCCAAAGCCGCGATTGAGTACTGCCTCAAAGAAGCCGGTATAGAACCTGGAAGGCTTGACCATGTAACTTTTTATGACAAGCCCTGGATCAAGTTCGAACGGCTGCTTGAAACCTACCTTGCATTCTCGCCGGCAGGAATCAGGTCATTCCTGATGTCCATGCCAATCTGGTTAAAGGAAAAACTCTGGATGGGTGACCTGATCAAAAAGGAACTCCAGGGATACGAAGGTGAGATTCTCTACCCGGAACATCACCAGTCACATGCGGCCAGCGCTTTTTTACCAAGTCCGTTCGATCGTGCCGCGATTATCACAATGGATGGAGTGGGTGAATGGGCGACAGCGTCCTGGGGGACAGGTTCTGCAAACAGGATTAATCTTGAATATGAATTAAGATTCCCACACAGTCTTGGACTACTCTATACGGCTTTTACCTACTATACGGGATTCAGGGTAAACTCTGGTGAATATAAGGTCATGGGGTTAGCTCCATACGGTGAGCCGAAATATGTAAATGATATTCTTGATAATATTATGGATTTAAAAGAGGACGGTAGCTTCAGGCTTAATATGAAATATTTCAATTATTGTCAGGGCTTGACGATGACCTCCGGAAAATTCCATAAACTTTTTGGAGGACCACCTCGAACACCTGAATCTGAATTAACTCAGAAAGAGATGGACCTTGCGCGATCTGTGCAGGAAATAACCGAAACCGTTATGCTGCGATGGGCTCAACATGTTAAGAAGGAGACAGGTGAGAAAAACCTTTGCTTAGCAGGTGGGGTTGCGTTGAATTGTGTCGGGAATGGCAAAATTCTTCGTGAAAATATCTTCGAAAACATCTGGATCCAGCCTGCTGCCGGTGATGCGGGAGGCGCTTTGGGAGCTGCCCTGTTTACCTGGTATCATCACCTGGATAGTCGACGAAAATTGGATGAAAATGGCCGTGATCTGCAGCAGGGATCATACCTTGGTCCTTCATGGACAATGGATGAAATCGAGGACTGGTTGAAAGAACAGGGCTATTTGTACGAGAGAATGTCGGATGATGAGATAATGGATAAAACAGTGGAATTGCTAGCATCCGAAAAAGTTGTCGGCTGGTTCAACGGTAGGATGGAGTTCGGGCCGCGTGCACTTGGGGGTAGATCGATAATAGGTGATTCCCGTAGTCCGAACATGCAGAAAACGATGAACCTGAAGATTAAATTCCGGGAATCATTCAGACCTTTTGCACCCAGTTGCCTGGTTGAGGATGTAAATGAATTTTTCGAGCTGGATCGTGAAAGCCCATATATGCTGCTTGTTTCTCCTGTCCAGGAGAAAAGACGGAAAACGATGACAGAAGACCAGAAGAGCTTCTTTGGAATTGATAAACTGAACGTGTTAAGATCGGATATCCCGGGAATTACCCACGTTGACTATTCTGCCCGTGTGCAGACTGTAGATAAACGTGACAACCCGCGTTACCATAAACTTATCGCCAAGTTCAAGGAAAAGACCGGATACGGGGTAATTATCAACACTTCTTTTAATGTCAGGGGTGAGCCTATTGTCTGCACTCCACAGGATGCCTATTTATGTTTTATGAGAACAGAGATGGATGTGCTTGTTTTGGAGAACCTGATCCTCTACAAGGAAGACCAACCGGAACTGAAGGAAGAGAAAGACTGGAGGAATATCTACGACCTTGATTGATTTATCACCACATAATGATCATAGGCCACCAAGCCAGGAAATCTCAATAAAGATTCTCTCCGGTTTAACAATTTTAGTTCTCCTGGCAACCGTAATTGTATATCTACCGGCGTTAGTACCCTTTCCGGCAATCTTTCTTATCCTGGGAAACCAGGTGTTCCGAATAGTAATCTTATTCATTTCAGTATTTCTCCTCTTACATCATCTTTCAACAGGAACAAAAAAACTGGTATTTGCATCTGTCGTCATCCTTGCTCTAGTTTCATTTGAACTCATGAAAACGATCCCCTTTTTATCAGGTAATGGAAAGAGTCAATACAATAAAATCATCCGGGTAGAGTCGTTCAATATTGCTGGAGCGCCGACATCCCACACAACGGTTGGATCGCTCAACAGGGGAAGTGTTGACATTGCCTGCCTCCAGGAAGTCCCTGTCAAGGCCATACCGAAGTTATTGAAGTATGCGGAATCCATCCATAACTATCCCTATAATTCCTATTGCACCTTGTTTGATGAGGCTGAGTCTGCACTGGTTTTATTCTCCCGATATCCTATCATCCATTCAGAAACATTCGAACTGTCACCTGGTAACAATTCCGATTATTCAAGGCAATGTTTAAAAACTGTTATCCAGGTGGATTCAGACACGGTTCATGTTTTCGGGGTCCACCTGGAGCCCCTCAAAGTTGAAGGTGAAGATATCTCCGCAAATGTCCGCTGGAAAAGAAGAGCAGCACAGGCAAAGTTACTCGCCAAAACGGTTAAAAAATTAGAGGGCAAGGTAATTCTAATGGGTGATTTTAATGCAACACCGACTGAGCCAATAATGAAACCTGTTTTCAAGAGTCTGGACGATTCATGGATGAAGGGGGGAAGAGGGCTGGGAGGTACCTGGGTATATGACATGCCTCTATTCAGGATAGACTATATATTTCATAAGGGATTTACCGGGATAAAAATCGCGTCAGCACTTAAATCAACGGTGAGTGATCACAGGGCTTACAGGGTAGATCTAATACCCTAGATCGTTTTCTAACTATGACCAAACCTGATTTTATGAAGCAGCCATTTCCTCTCAAGCTTGTTCCTGTCACGATCTGTAAGTGTGTATTCCCCTCTCTGTTCAATAATGTAATCCAGCAAGGTTGAAACAGGTACAAACCAGCCGTTTAATTTACTCAAACGTTTCATCAGTTCCTTAAAGCGAGGATTTAATTTCCCATCGGTGTAAAAACCGCAGGCAAGATGTGTATACATGATACATGCCCCGCCCTCACCGACAAGCCTGTCCTGATTTTTCTCAATAATCGTATCACAAAATGATTCAACTTTTGCACCTTCAGACGATGCAAACCAGTTATTAACATATGGACGTTTCTTATCAAAATATGGCATATACGGACAAGCATTCAGGGTGTTAATATCATCGAAAACAAAGTTTCGAACATATTTAATTTGCTCTCTACAGATGTCTCCCCAGAACAGGAAACTGTCCTCAACATGCCCCTTAAATGCGTTTTTATTCTTGTTCATCGTAAGAATGTTATAAATCAACCTGTTAAGGCCGGTGAGTCTTGCGTCTCCCCAGTAAACTCCCTCATCGCATCCGCTATGATTCGCGTGGCTTGAAGGAAAATCACTGAACAATTCTTTGAAACGATCTATGCCCCTGATCGTGTCATGACGGGTGGAAGTATGGTAGGTGGCATTATGGAGGGCAATCTCAAAACCATTATCTCTTAATCGGTTTATCCAGTTGAGATAATCGGTGTCTTCGCATGTTGATCCGCCAATCCTGGGAGTTTCAGTTCCTTTTATCGGCCAGATAGATTTTGTGGTTCTAAACCCATAATCGGAAAGAAATTTGTATACCGGGACGGTGTTATCGAGTGTACTGTAGTCGGTATCATCGAAGATAGTGAAGGCAAAGGACTTTCCATCAGGCCAGGTAATATTGTTAAGTAATGGCATGCTATTCACGACATTTCGAAATTCTGAGGATAGTAATCATGTGATTAATTTTTGGGGTAAAATTTCTATTTTATCCTTCTGGAGTTTTTCAGAAGTTCTGCCAGTTCAACGCCATTATTTTTATTGTCCGCAATTTCCTCAATCTGTTTTCTACCTGCCAAAGCGTACTTTTCCTGAATTTCAGGATTAGTGATGACCTGTTTAATAGTATCAGCAAGAGAATTTATACTTTTTTTCTCGAATAATATGCCATATTTACCGTGTCCCAGTAACTCGGGAATGGCGGCGATACCAGTTCCAGCGACCGGGGTGCCGAGGGCCATTGCTTCCTTGAGAACGGTTGGCATGGCATCACCGATAACAGGGCAGGGGAGCACAAGCAATGTTGCCTGAGACATGATTTTTTTCACTTCGTTGAATGGTTTAACTCCATGAAATTTCACATAATCGGTAATCCCGAGTTGCCGTGCAAGGTTTTTAAGATTGATTTCTTCAGGTCCGTCACCTACCAGTTCTGTACAAACATCAATTCCCTGTTCTCGCAATTTTTTTATCGCGTTTAAGAGGTAATCGAAGCCTTTCGTCTCTACTAATCTTCCTACAGCGAGGACCATGTTCTTTTGACGATTATCCCTGGAAAACGGAAATTCTTCGAGATCAAGCCCAAGGATGTGGATGTGAATTTTGTTTTCAATCTGCTTATATGTATCGGGGTATTTCTTATGTATAAATTGACGATTGAAATCGCAAACTAGGATCAGGTTATCGGCGTACAACATCTTCTGGGGTAAATATATTGCATGACGGTAAAGATCCTGCCTCGCATGCAGATATGTTGAGAAAGGAGAACCTTCGTTCGCCAAAGCGTGAAATATCATTGCGGTAGATGCCGGGAAATTACCCCAGTAAGCCAATACATGATCATATTTCGTTTTTATAACGGCAGCAAAAGCGAAGCCCTGTATAATTGAATAAATTGTCTTGAAGAATGGTGCGAGACCATATCTGAGAGATGATGTGGTCATGTTAAAAAGTTCTGGAAAGAGTTTAAATCCCTTGATGTAGTTAAACTTAAATATTGCTTTTATGATTTTTAATGGAGGCAGGTAATAAACTTTATCACGTGGAAATGTTTTCGCATCCAGATCATCATCTACATATTTCCACAAAGATTCCAGAACCGGCCTGAGAGAAAAAACCTCAACTTCAAATCCATTGTCTATTAAGGATTTTATATCTCTGACAAAAAACGTGCTCAATTTGCCCGGAAACTGGCTTGTGAAAACTGCAATCTTCATCGTTTTCCTAAAATTTCCCGCGTGCAGACCTGTACTAAAACTTTCGGCATTTAACCCAATATTCTTTGATAGATTTCTAACAATTTATCCTGAACACTAACCAGGGAGTGATTGTTTTCAACATATTTACGTGCGTTTTTACCAATCTTCTGTCGAGCCTGAGAATTATTCATCAATTCTATAACTCGAGTAAGCAATAGACTTTCATCATCCGGTTGCACGATATAACCGCATTCATCATTGACCAGGTGTTTGACTCCACCGGCATCGGTCACAACCACAGGTAATCCATGCGCCATTGCTTCGATTACAGTATTTGGTGTTCCCTCAACATCTGATGTTGATATAAAAATGTCCGAGGAACTATAGATACTTGAAACATCCTTTACTTCACCGGTAAAATGGAGTATATCTTCCCCAAGATTCATTTCCGCGGCTTGTTGTTTAACCTGGTCACTCAGCTCACCCCACCCGGCAATTACTGCTTTAAAACCGTTAAAGCCCTTCTCACGAAGGGAAACAATCAATCTCAAAAAACGGTCAAGTCGTTTAACTGCTGACACACGTCCAAGGAAAAGTAACTGCAATTGTTTATTATTTTCGCCGTAATCTTTTAATGTGAATGTTTCGAGATCTACTGCATTTTGCAAATAAAATATCTTTGATGGATCTATTCCCTTATTGAGTAACAAATTTCTGGATGATTGCGAGTTCGCGATCAGGAAATGTGGCAATTTTAAGCAGGTCCAGCCAAATGGTGTTGTCTGCATTTCATAGTAGACATTGCTTCTTATTGATCCAATTCCCTTAGTACCACATAACCTGCTGGCGAGCCCGGTATAAAAACTCGTGAAAAAATGTACCGCCTGGAAAATGTGCGGTGGATTTTTCCTGAGATGGGAGACAATTCTTCTTAAACGGGCAATTCTGCTCCTTTTTTGTCCAACCCAGTCAACAGGTATTCCCATCTCCCTGATTGTCTGTTCGTGAGGTTCGTTTTTTGTAAGGGAAAGAACGTGTAAATCCACACCTGCTTCTTTTAATACTCGCAGCATGTAGGTTAATTGACGTTCGGCACCTCCCCTTTGGAGAAGCCCTGCCAGAAAAGTGATTTTCAGCTTTTCAGGTTCAAATTTGTTCATAGAGAAATATCGCCTGTCTGGGGAATACCTGCCAGGCAGAATAAGTTAATTATTGGACAAATGAATTCAATATGTTTTAAACTCATTAAAATATGATTTAAGAATCCGGAACAGGCACAAAGAATAATTATGATTTAAAGAGCTGTCACGCTGTTTTTAACATCAGCAACTCTATTATTCTCACGATGTTGTTTTAACTTTTTGACAGTAGTCTCGTGACGCTTTTGGATCAGATCATAAGCGATCAATAGTCCCCAAGCAACCGAATAGTGTTTCGAATAAATTCCCTGGCTGACTACGGTAAATATAGATAAACTGACAATAATTGCCCTGATTGCCGTGGATGCAACATCATCCATTTTTAATCGCTTGTAAACCGCTATAACGTTAAGCCAGACAATTATATAGAATAATAAGCCCAGAATACCCCAATTTATCCATGTCTGTAGAATTGTGCTGTGAGCTACCAGTGTTGTTCCTGCATGTGAAACGAAGCCATGAGTAGCCCCCCAGATATGAAGGAAGTTACCACAGCCAATGCCCCACATCGCATATTCTTTAAAATTATATAATGCTGACTGATAAACTTTACCCCTGGCATCCCTGGTTCCCTGGTCTTCGAAGACAACTGAAAAATCAAGTCGTGAGTACACGGAAGAGGGAACAACATAGTATAGAGTAACCAACAATATCACAATTGTGAAAAATTTTGGAAGTATACTTTTGATTTTTATGACATTATATGTGAGAATCAGGAATGTTGCGGTAATCAGGAGGTTCATGATCGCGCCGCGGGACATTGTAGAAAAACACGCGACTGTAAAAATACTGGCAAGTATCCAGTTTATATATTTCTTTGGCACAGAAGTGTAGGTTAGACCGTATGTTATTGCTATTATTGCTGATTGAGCAAGCATAAATCCCATGTTGTTCAGATTCATCCTTATAACTTCAGCAGCACCAATCTCACTTCTTACCGCCGATCCCTCTGAAAATGAGGATGCAGACGAGATAGCAAGAATATTGTATGAAATGCTTATAAAATAAACAGATATCCACAACCCTTTAATGATATAGGCGAAAATAACTACTTTAATAGCTTTATAATCGATTGTTAATGAAGCTATAACCACGGTTCCCATGATCATCAAAAACATACTCGTGATGTATGAAAAAGAAGCAAAATCATGAAAGGATTCGATGATCGATACAAAGATTAGAAAAAAGAAATATGATGCACAAATCGGGTGTTTGAGAGCTTCGACAAAGCGACCGGATTTGATGGTAAGTACATACAAACCAAGAGCTAGAAACAGATAAAAAGCTATACTTTTACCCCCAATAGCGGGGAAATGGTTTTCCAGTGGAAGGGCAATTATCAGGACAAGTAACATGAACCGCTCAAGACGGTTACTGCGCGGTTCATATAGGAGGGCTTCTTTATTTAACGCCGCATCTTCAGAACCATTACTCGACTTTCTTATTGGTCTGGAAACCGGTGATAGTTTTCTTGGTATGCTCAGCAAAAGTAATATGCCTTTCAAAATTCAGAACATTAATGTTTTGGACAGGCAGCATGTATCCAAAATACAAAACAATTATTAAATTTAGCCCTGTTTCTTTGAATCTCCCACTTGACAAAAGGTTTTACAGGGACTATGGGAGCAATTAAATAAAATGGTTTTATATCAACTTCGCTAAAATAACGATTGAAAATATCTAACACTACTGGTTTAGAAAGAATATTATCCTGGTAACCTTTGTACTTCAGGTTTTTTACGTTTCGATGTTTCCAGCGATGATAAAATAACCGCATTTTTCTCACGATATCTAAACCATTGCCATTTTCAACAGCCAGTACACTTCCACCCGGTTTCAGCAGTTCAGTGAACTTTTTGATCCAGTCATCATACTCATCATCTGTTTTTATGCGGAAAAGGACGCTTTTTGTTACAATGATATCATACTTATCAACCAGCTCAAAAAAATCACCGGAAAGAAAATGACATCTATCCTCAAAACCTTTAATCCTGGCGTATTCAGAAGCTATACTGATCTTTTTCTTGTCTGCTTCGATTCCTGTAACGGATGCACCCAGGCTGGCAAGTAATACTGCATTTCGACCATTACCATATCCTATCTCAAGGACTGATTTGTTACTAAAATTCTCCAGTCCAAATTGAGTAAGGGCATCTTTGATTACCGGTCCCCATAAGTTGACTCGCCATTCAACGAATTCGTTAAAATCATCAGGATCCAATGAAGTTAGAGGATTTTCTGGTGGCATTGTTGTTACCAGGAATATTTCGGAACCGGTTATTAAAATCCTGAGAATATACTTATATGATAAAAGAAGAGCCACACGAATACAGGTTTAAGAGATGGAAGGATTATTGATTTCATTGCCATCCAGGGTGCCTGATTAGTCACAATTTCCAATCTCTTCATTTACTATTTCCACTGAACCAACTGAAATAATGATTGTAAGAAACAGAGATCTCCCAGTTTTCCAAGCCGCTGTCCAGTCCTTCAGTGTTTAAATCGTGTTGTCCTGAGAGGTTAAAATGAAAACCATTATATGGGATCGCAAACATGTGCAGCTTGAAATATGTAGATTCGGAATCGACACCACTAGGAAAATCAACTTTCTGCGATGTAGTCAATGGACTGAATGGATCATTCAGGATACTATTCTCGCCCCATTTAAATGATCCGAGGGTGGTTTCGATCATCAACGGGAATGGGAAAATAAAACGAATCCCTCCTTCAATCTTTTCAGCATCGTTTCCCATCGGATGACCCAATGGATAACCTCGGTTTACGAAATTGGTTGGGCTGAATCCTTCAGAAACGATAAAATCATGTTGAAAAGTGTATGTGTCCAGGTGGACATAGTTTCCGAATAGAGTGAAATTCATTCCCGACATCTTATGATTCCAGGCCAGTCGAGAAGAATACCCCAGTGAATTATCACGACCCTTTTCATACCCTTCTTTATCAAGCTTATACTCGTCCAGTATAAATGAGGTTGTCAGACGTAAATGATTAAACAGATACCAGTCCATGTAAGCGAACCAGAGGGCGTTGTTTTGTGTAGCACCCGACTCATTCGACCTGTAGTTCTGATCAACTTCAAGGTGAAAGGCGAGAGGATTCACAAATGCCAGGTCAATTGGGCGATCTTCACCGGCGAGGATTGAAATCTCCCCGATTCCCACGAGAAAATTACGTTTGTTTCTGTATTCGAGGGCACGACCGGCAATGTATCTCTGGATAGTTTTATTGCCGTCAACTCTTTCAGTCTCAAGAAAACCATAGAATGAACGGAACCTGAAACCGGCATGGGAGAACTGCAACTGAATTCTTTCAAAAGCTGGTATATGACCGCCCATGACCAGGTTTTTGTTGCAGTTTGGACCCCAGATTTCACGACCTCTGCCAAATTCGGCCTGGAACCAATTGTTGCGGTAGCCTAATAGAGCCTGATCCAGTTCAGCGGTGCTCTGCCCACCACGTTCTGTATCTCTTTCGTGACCTGTGTAATGGGGTAGACTTGCAGGTTCATTCGTTGATCTTGAATAGACACGACCATACACATTTTTATGAGCGAACAGGTCAATGTACAGCGCAGGTTGGATGGCAGTATTTTCATAATCCCGGTTTGGGCCAATCTGTCGTGAAACACCCATTCCCGCAATACCAACCAGTCCAATACCATCCCTGGATCCTTCTTTTACATCCTCTACACGATCGCCGTAGTTGCTAATAAACCTGGCAAGCCAAAGTTCCTGGATTGGCCTGGAGATATCTTCGGGATTAGATATTTCCAGTGGGTGGAAGATATTGTGATTTTCCCAGAGATAACCGGCGTCGACCATCGCGTCAATCACTGAAGAATAATAAAAATCCTGTGGATAAGTCTGTGCCCGGGAATTTTGAGCAAATGGAATTGAGGCTGCTATAATAATCAGCGACAGCAATAAAACTGGATTTTTATCTCCCGGTAATTTCATAATATCTTTCTGCTAAACCTTATTCTCTTCTACTATTTTAATTACCGATTCGATAACATAATTTATCTCATCATCCTTCATCGAGGGGAATATCGGCAAAGACACAAGTTGAGGCCAGATTGAATTTGAGACGGGGAACAATTCAGGTTTATAACCAAATTTCTCCCTGTAAAAAGGCATCATATGCAGGGGTTGCCAGTGAACCGAACATTGGACTTCCCTGGTCACCATCTTGTTGATAAATTCCGCGCGGTCGATAGTTAATTTTTCCAGGTCAAGACGGATGCTGTATAGGTGCCAGGCGTGTTGATGAAGTTCATCGTCGGCTACCGGTGTTATTATCTCCGGTACTTCAGCAAACCCAAAGTTAAATTGATCAGCTACCCTTTTCCTTTGTTGATAAAGCTCTTCAACCCTTTCAAGCTGGCGAAAACCGAGCGCAGATGCGATATCAGTCAAGTTATACTTATAACCCGGTGCGACTATTTCATAATACCATGAACCGGACCCGGAATATCTTTTCCAGGCGTCGTTATTCATCCCATGCAAGGACATCAGCCTGATTCTATCAGCAATATCCTTATCGTCAGTAATAACCATACCGCCTTCGCCGGTTGTGATACATTTGTTCGCATAGAACGAAAAACATCCTGTTCTTCCAAATCGACCAGCGTGGTTCCAGTTTGAATTAGTAGACGGACGATAACGCGATGGAAGCGCATGGGCTGCGTCTTCGATTATCTCTATTTGATGTTTGCTGCAGATTTCGGATATCTTTTTCATGTCGCAGCAATAGCCGCCATAATGCATGGGAAAAACAGCTCTTAATTTTCCATAGGGTGGTTTTAATCCGGCAACCGGATCGTCATTGAGGATTTTGGTGATCGTAGAGCTAAGCTTCTCCGGATCCAGGCAGAGTGTTTCATCGCAGTCGATAAATACAGGAACGGCCTGGTGATATTGAATAACCTCAGCGGTAGCGGCGAAAGTCATGGTTGGTACCAGGATCATATCACCCGGTTGGATACTGATTGCTTCAAGCGACAGGTGAAGCGCGGCAGTACAGGAATTGAGCGCTATGGCGTATTCGGCACCCGTATATTCGGCAAATTTCTCTTCGAATTTTTTTGTCTTGGGACCGGTTGTTAACCAGCCAGATTTTAACGAATCGACAACTTCGGATATCTCTTCCTCAGACAAATCAACACGAAAAAAAGGTACTTTCATTCCCGTTTCCTATCAGTTCAATCAGTCCAGGCTTTCACGGTAACATAATCAGATTCCAAGCTCAATTATTTTTTTCTTAGCCTGTACGGCAAAAGAGTTGTCCGGGGTGGCGAAAAATCTTCCCAGGGTTAAACTCCAGACAGTCTGCAAGATAATATAAAAATCGACACGGAAACTTCTTTCTTCAACATATTTGAGCGATAATTGCATCTTAATCGGTAGAACGACATCCAGGTATGCTTTTTCACGATCATTTGCGATATCGAGTACCGACTCTTCGTCCCTGAACTGCAGAGTTGAAAAATCAGTAATACCCGGTCTGACATTAAACACTTTATCCCATTCTGGTTTATAAAAAGCAACGTATCTTGGAACCTCTGGACGAGGTCCCACCAGGCTCATTTCTCCTTTAAATACATTCCAAAGTTCAGGGAGTTCGTCGATCTTTGTACGGCGAAGCATTCTTCCGATGGATGTAATCCTTGTATCATTACGAGTTGTTACCTGTGGCCTGTTTCTGTCGCTTGAAACGAACATAGTCCGAAACTTGACTAAATTGAATGAATGTTTATTAAGTCCTACCCGTGATTGGCGGAAAAACGCGGGACCGGGCGAAGTTCGCCGAACCAGGAAACTGACGATAATAAATAACGGAAGGAGGGTTACCAGAACGATCCCGGTAGATAAAATATCAAACGCCCTTTTAAGTTGTTCGTAAATCATTTAGATACCGGGACCAGGTTATTTTTTACTACAACATTTACAAATACCATTCGACCTTAACCAGCTGACAGCAAATCCAGCGGCATAAGAAAAATGCAGAATAAATACAGCCGGGATAAACATTAATCCGATCTTCCACCCACGTTTTATACCAGTTAAAAAACCGAATAGACCAAGTGCGGAAATATAACAGAACAGGGGAGCAGAACTTATCCACCTGGGGATTCGCGGAAAGAGTTTTCCGAGTAACAACAATAATGAGGTAATTGTAAAAAATCCAATTGGTGCAAGATGACGCGGTGTTACGACAATCTTGTGCTTGTTCATGACGATTACACGCCAGAAGCCATACTGGAAGTACTGGTGGAACAATTTTAATGGTGTTTCACGGACATAATAATCTACGCGAGCATGAGGAGTGAGATATACCTTCGCTCCTGCCTTCTTCAGCCTGTAGTTCAGCTCATCATCCTGGTTCCTCACCAGGTTTTCGTCATATAATCCGATTTTGTCAAAGATATCCTTACGGAAAACTGGAAAAGCTACACCTTCTCCATATCCCTCGTAATCCGGATGCCGATGGGTGGCGTTACCGATACCCACAGGATGGGACATTGCTTCAGCGACGGCCATTCCGAACGCAGTTTTCCCCTTGCTCCGAACGGGACCACCGGCACATGCAACTTCAGAGTTTCTTTCGAGAGTCTTTATCGACTCTTTTAAATAATCCGGAGAGTATTCAGCATGGCCTCCCATGATTGCCACATATTTTCCACGGGATTCGTTTATACCCAGGTTCATTGCTGCCGGGGTGATTTTTTTATGGTTATCAAGTACCCTGATCTGGGGATATTCCTCGGCTAGTTCTTTAAGGATTTCACGAGTGCCATCCGTGGACATCCCGTCCGCAACCAGCAACTCCATATCTTCATCGGGAATGCTTTGTTCAAGGATGGATAAAACTGTTTCCCTGATATTATTAACTTCGTTCCGGCAAAGGACAACAACCGAAACAAGGGGAAGTTTGCTGTTATTTTCCATAATATTACTGGGGGATTGGCCTGCCGGATCCATAATAATCCAGGAACCAGTCAAGGAATTTTCCAATACCCTCTTCTATATCAACTTTTGGTGAATACCCGAAATCTTGCTCGAGGTCATCAACCTCAGCCCATGTTTTCTGCACATCACCATCCTGCATTCCAACTTCATGGACGATAGCTTTTTTACCCATTTTTTCTTCGATCAATTGAAGAAACCTTCGAAGTTCAATGCAGTTACCCCTGCCGATGTTGTATAACTTGTATGGTGCGGGACTGGAGCCCGGATCAGGATTTTCACCCGACCAGGAACTGTTGCCTTCAGCAGGATGACCCATCACATGAATAATACCACCGACTATATCGTCGATATAGGTAAAATCACGCATCATGTCACCGTGATTATATAATTCAAGTGGCTCACCGAGGAATATGGAGCGGCTGAATTTAAACAGAGCCATGTCCGGACGTCCCCAGGGTCCATAAACGGTGAAGAATCGTAATCCTGTGGTGGGAAGGCTGAAAAGATGAGAATATGTATGTGCCATCAACTCGTTTGCTTTTTTACTGGCGGCATATAAAGATACCGGATGGTCTACATTATCGTGAACAGAAAATGGAATTTTTGTGTTCAGGCCATAAACGGAGCTCGAGGAAGCATAAACAAAATGTTTAACGTTGTTACGACGGCATACATCGAGAATATGGAAAAACCCTGACAGGTTTGTATCAACATATGCCTTTGGATTTTTCAATGAATACCGGACACCCGCCTGTGCTGCCAGGTTGACTACGATACCAAATTTGTGCTTTTCGAATAGTGAATCAATTGTGAGTTTATCTGCAAGATCCAGTCCGACAAATTCAAACTGGTCATGTTTCTTTAATTCATTTACTCTCGCCGCCTTCAAAGAAACGTCGTAATAGGGGTCCATGTTGTCCAGGCCAACAACTTGTAAATCCATTTCGAGTAATCGATTAGAAAGATGATAACCGATAAAACCAGCTGCGCCAGTTACCAGGATTTTATTGTCATTATTCAGGATTGCGTTTTCCATGTATGTTCCAAAATGATTTCTATTAAGATTTTCAAATGGCTGTTAATTATTCGATTGATTCCGAGTGAAAAGCCCAAAGCGCAAAATTAACATCATTAGGAATTTCTTCGTGCCAATCTGTATCGATGACACCTTTATTCTGAACTGTATGCCAGTGGTGTCCATTGAATTGCAGATTATATCCATATTCTTTCAGTTTATCAATCACAAAGTCCGGATTAATATTCAACTTGTCGCGCATTTTCCGGTAATGATACTCCATAATAATTTGGGGATGGTATTTTTCGCACACTTTTTTCATGCCCTGGACAGCAAAGTATTCAAATCCTTCAATATCCATCTTGATAATTGTCGGTTTTATCGAATAGCTATCACAGAAATCATCAATGGAGATTTCATTGTTTCCTGAAATTTCAGCCACTTTTCTCCTGAATATATGCAACTGATTGGAGCAGTATTTCTTATTGTTCCTGTTCAAAAGCCAGGATTGATAATCTTCAGCTTCAATTGAATAGATGTTTCTGGAATTTGTCAGATTCCATGCCAGGATTGAATAATCTCCATACGCAGCGCCGATATCAAGAAATACAGGATCATCACCAAGGATTTCAATGAATTTTCTGCAGAATGATGTTTCATATTTTCCTTCAGTATCCACTCCGGTTAGTTTACCGGAAAAGTCGTCCTGCTCATACTGGTTTATGTCGTATGAGGGTGCCAGGTGAACAACATTCACATCTCCAATCTTTCGATCCCATTCTTCTATAGATGATCTATTATAGATCCAGTTACGGATTACAGGAACGGATTTAACTGCTTTTTTTAACGACATACTTTCCCCGGAAAACTTCTTTTAATTATAATAATATCAACACTAAAGCAAGAGGTAGTGCAATATTCATAAATATGACTATTTCAGAATCCTATTTATTACACCATCGGCATTCATCAAAGGTAATGTATTGTAAATACGATGGCCGTAAAGTCTGTTCATCATTCGAAAAATATGAATCCATCTCTTTATTTGGCGCCACTTGTATAAAACTTTCCTTAACAATTCTGAACTTGTGGGATGGCCAGGACTGTGCTTTATCCAATCAATTGATAGATTTAATAATTTTGTAGTGTTTGCAAGTTTTGTCTCGCATGTATATCCATAGCAAGCCATAAATTTACCGAGAAAAGATTCAATCAACTCGGTACTTTGTTTATCGAGATTTCCCTGCCATCTCCCTATTGGTTTAGTGCTGATCTTTTCGAACTTATCACCATGCATGGAATTTCCATACCATGGTTTTGATAATTTTGTTGGACTAAGCAATGTATCTTCGAAATCAATTCCGAGAAATCGGCATATAGTTTTAATTACCTCATCTCTGTTAACGACTAAATCTTCATATCTAATCATCAGGTGATTTTCTGGATATCTCGCCGTAAAATATATCCAGGAGCTGATACTATTCCCCCAGTCATATATAAAATTCTCGATGTAATATGCATGACCTTCCTTATGGCGTTTTTTTGAGTATGATAGGTAACAGTCTCGTGGATCACGTACTATATATATCGCACGTAATTGGGGAAAGTTTTTTATGTACCAGGATAGAAAACGCTCCATCTGTGGTGTTTTTTCTACCCAGTATTTTTTACCTGCCTGTTTCGATGTTTCAGCAAAGGCATTCATTAAGCAGGAGAGAATTTTTCCGTGTGAAGTCGGAGTATTGCCCGTCAGCTTCCAGAATTCTTTTTTGAACTGGTCATAATCAAAATCCGAATAATCGAGATTTCCCTCAAGCCCATCATACTGTGAATAGCCTAAGCGTCTGCTGGAACTTTTAGAAACCAGCCATTCTGCGGCTTCTTCTAAAGATTTCTTAGGATTAAAAGCCTGTGTATAGGCTGCATAAAAGGTTTCTTCCGGAAAAACACATGCCTTGGAGTGACCATCAAGGAGAGCAGATAACAGGGATGTCCCCGATTTCTGATGTCCACAAATTAGAAGGGGTATTTCCGGCACAATTAGTTTCCTCGATTACAAAAAATTTAGGAATCAGGAATTATTCACTATTTCAATTAAATCTTCAATTAATTCTATTGTCTTAAGATGATCCGGCAGGTTTGAACCCGGTGAAACATCATCATTTTTTTCACAGAGACAGTTTAGAAAAGTTACCATCTGAGAGCAAAGACCCGGTTTAAATTGTTTGTCGTACCACTCCAACTCTAAAGGAACAGGCTTTTCGTTTTCAATAATTATCTGTCCCTTTTCCATAGGCGATAGATCGATCATAACATTATCACCGAACAGTCGCAGCCAATATCCGGGAGTACTCTGGAAGTGAGTAGTAAATGTTCCCAATGTTCCATCTTTGAATTTTAATGCAACTGAAGAGTTTTCACCATTTTTTTCGAAATCTGATCTCCCAAAACCACTAATAGCATCAATATCTCCACCAAAATATCGGAGCAGATCTATATAATGGATTGTATTAGCGATCAGCCATTTATCACAAATCCAGCTTTCGAATTTGCCGGACTGCCTTATCCTGGAAATTGGTTCATTACATGTAAGCTGGATTCCTCTCAATGAACCAAATTGAGTTATTGTATGATACGCTTTTAAAACCGTACCTGTGAATCTCCGGTTTAGTGCAACAAGGTTTAAAACATTATGCTTTTCAGCCAGCTTCACAAGCGACAGAACTTCATCTGAATTATAACCGGCGGGTTTTTCTACCAGGCATGGAATTCCGGCTTTCAGTGCCAATGTCGTTGCTTCAACTGTTGCCGAATGACTCACTGCAATAATGATTGCATCCGGCTTCGATTTTTCAATCATCTCTTCCGTTTTCTGGAATGAATTTTGGATTGGAAAATCATTTGCCAGTTTTTGCCCGGATTCTTTTGTCCTGCTGCTTATTCCAACAAGCTGAACACCATTCAGCTGTTTCAGAACCTCCAGGTGGGAGCGAGCCATTTTCCCCGCGCCGGCAACAGCAATACGTATAGATTCCCTTTCCTTAGGAACACTCCAGAAGGATTTTTGTTGACCGGATTTTTTCCTGAATCTTGTCATGGAAACACCAGGTCAATGTCAGCTTTATCATCGGGGACCGGAAACTTCACTGGTTGATGATCATTCTCTGATGATAAGTATGAAGCAATAATCATCTCGAGCGCTTTTTCTCCGTCGATTCCGGAACACAGGGGCTCTTTATCACTTAGCAGGTCTGATATAATTCTCGGAGTAACCTGGACAATTGATTGTGGATCAGCCAGAGGGTATGTAAAAGTGTGACGATTCTTTGTCGTTATCTGCCAGGTTCGGTTCCGTTCATCAACAATAATTTGACCCTGGGTACCCTTGATAATGATCAGTTCACCCTTGTTTAGATAATCCTGGCTGAAATCTATAAAAACCCGGGCTCCTCCCTCAAACTGGAACATACAATAACCGCCAGGATCTTTGAATTGAGTACCCCTGGGATTAATATCTGTTACCGGATCGAGATGGCTAACAACCCAATCCGGATCATCATCCAGAATAAATCGTGAAAGGTCGAAAAAATGAGAGCCGTTCATTGCCAGTTCACCTTTTCCGGCAAGAACTGTGAGCGATCGAACTTCACCAACCATATTATCATTTATGCACTTTTTTATCGCCCCGTAATTTAGCGACCATCGACGCAAATAATTAACAGCGACAGAAACGCCATTTTTACTACATACCTGGTTAAATGTACGGGTAAGCTTTAGTGAATTATCAATTGGTTTCTCCAGGAATATTCGCTTGATTCCTGATTCGACCAGTTTTTGTGCTAATGAAATTCTTCCCAGGGCTGTTGTTGTAACCATTACAAGATCAAATGATCCCGCATTATTCAGCATTTCCGAAATATCTGTATAACATTTCTGAGTTGGAATTTTGAATTTTTCCGCAAAAGAATTCAATCGTTCACTGTTTTGCTCAGTTATTCCGGCTATTTCAACCTGGCTATATGTTTTTATTGATGATACATGAGCAGCAGCTACTCCACCAGCTCCCACAATTCCCACACGGTATTTTGTGCTTGTTGACGGAAATCCCTCTACCCGGTTGGAGATTACTCGCCTCAACCGATCGCCTTCACTCTCTCGAACGATCTTTGAATAGACCTCTCTCAACAGTTTTTTAAGGTGTGTTTTACCAGGGAGTCCCATTTAGTATATCTCAATGTTTCTGATTATTGAATAGATTTATCTACTTGTAAATCTGCCCATAAACTTGTCAATCTTAGCAAAACCGGGGTAATACCTCAACTCTTTCCATAGCCAGGTAATCCCAATCGTAAATGTAATCCCGCCAATAAACAATGCGGAAGCACCGATTTCAATCCATGTACCGGGTCTCCATTGAACGTAATTGCCAACCAGAATCCAGCTGCCGAGTAATAATATCGGCACAGTAAAGATTTTAAGAACAAGATTATTGATTCGATCTTCGCTGTTCATCCATCTTAAAATACTCGTGTAATATACTGGAATCTTAAAGATCAATTCGGATAATAATGCTCCAAGAAGTATCCCGCTCAGACCAAATTTTTTCACAAGCGCTATTGATATTATCACACCGGTGACACCTGAAACGAGTGAAATTATACCCACTTTTTTAAAATTAAACTGCATTTCCAATAATGATTTGAAACCAACATTTAAAATGATGATGCTATTTGTAATTGCAACTATCAGGTTCGCCTGATCTCCAGGGTAAAACTGGGCACCAACCCATCGGATAACAAAACCGCCATTTACCAGCCACAAGACCACAAATACAGTAACAGCCAGGACAGAACAAAACTTTAATTGTAAGATTGCCGGCTTTCGTATCTCGGTGAGCGATGCTTTGCTGTGGTATAACTGGGTTAAACCAGGACGGGTCATAGCCGCTACCCTGTTTGCCTGCACCCTGATAGCGACCGGCACCATCATCAGTAGCGAAAGATTGGTAACATCGCTGAGTCCAAGGGTGGGGTATACCCCGGTAATAATTCTTGCACTGCTTAATCCTATCATCACTCCCAGGTGTGACAATACAAACCAGATACTGATTCTATATAATTCAGGGATGTAATGTTTTTCAAATTTGAAGGTAAACGGATTAACATGAACGCCGATTTTCGAAGATCTTATTCTTACCTGGATAATCAGGTACAAGGCCGCGATAAGGCCTGCAACTCCCAATCCATATAAAGACCAGCCGATATATACCAGGAGAAAACCCAATCCATGCATAATCCCCTGGTAGAGAAGATTATATATCCCGTTTTCAGCCATTCGCTGTTTGCCGACCAGGATAGCGGTAAACGTGGAGGAAGAAAATGTCAATGCTATTGTTAAACCGATGAGAAGAGTAAAAAACCGTGCTTCAGAATAATTTTCAGGCTGCAATCCCTGGACAAGTTTATCAATGAAGATTGCAAGCACAATCGAAAGGATAAAAATAATGAAAGCTATAATATGTTGGATCTGGCTGGCGGTTCGTAATTTACCGATGGTTTTTTCTTTGTCTTCTTTCGACTGGTCATCCTGCATCTCTTTAGCGACAACAGCTTGAACAGTTGATCCCAAACCAAAATCAGACAACCTGGCGTAATGGAGAAGTTCATCAACAAATGAACGGAGCCCCATCAATTCAGGGCCAATCACACGCAGGAAAAACGGTGTAAGGAAAAAACGGACAATATTACCGAAAAAAAACAGGGTGTAGCTGACTAGTAATCCCGATAGAACCCTGGACGTCCGGCTCATTTTATTTCCAACCGTTTAGCCAAAAATTGAACATAAAAACTGCTCCCCTGTATTGAGAACAATATAAGAGGAGCAGTATTTATAAGACAGGTTTACATTCTATTGATATAATCTTTTACTGAAAGAACAACTTCCCTTTGCATTTCAATTGTCATCTCAGGATAAACAGGAAGAGCGATCGTTTCCATTGCAGCAGTTTCACTTAGCGGGAATTCTCCAATCTTATATCCAAGGTTTGCGAAACATCTCTGAAGGTGAAACGGGACAGGGTAATAGACTTCATTTCCAATGCCACGTTCCTTGAGGAATTCTCTTAATAGGTCACGTTTGTCAATACGGATGACAAACTGGTTGTAAATATGGCGGACATCAGGTTCTTCTTCGGGAAGTATAAGTCCCTTAATACCCTTTAGGCTATCACACTGATCTAACACAAGACCGGTTTCCCGGAAAAGATTTCTATAATTTTCAGCGTTCTTCTGACGTCCTTCCGTCCATGAGTCAAGATATTTCAACTTGATCATCAGGACAGCCGCCTGGATAGCGTCCAGCCTGAAATTTCCGCCGATAGTTTTATGGAAATATTTCGGTTTCGCGCCGTGATTACGAAGAATTTTAAGCCGCTCGGCAATCTCGCTATCCCTGGTAACAACCATTCCACCGTCACCGGCACCACCGAGGTTCTTGGACGGGAAAAAGCTGAAACAGCCATAGTCACCGAAAGAACCGGCTCTTTTTCCCTTGTATTCAGCACCAATCGCCTGGGCCGCGTCCTCTATAACAACCAGGTTATGCTTCTTTGCGATCTCCATGATCGGGTCCATATCGGCAACCTGGCCATAAAGATGGACTGGAAGAATCGCTTTGGTTCGATCAGTGATGACTGACTCGATTTTTGCGGGATCTATATTATAGCTGTTAAGGTCGATATCAACGAAAACCGGTATTGCACCCGCACGGACTACAGATCCTGCTGTTGCAAAGAATGAATAGGGGGTTGTGATTACCTCGTCACCCTCATTTATCCCTGCTGCCATCAGCGATATCAGGAGCGCGTCGGTACCAGATGAGACACCTACACCGAATCCGCAATCTGAATATCCCGCAGCCTTTTCTTCCAGCTCAAGGACTTTCGGTCCAAGGATAAAATATTGCGAATCGAGCACTTCCATTACGGATTCTACAACTTCGTCCTTAATGGTAGCGTATTGAGCTTTTAAATCTAAAAGTGGAACACCCATTATATCTCCAGGATTGTAAGTCTATATAAAATCTAATACTATATCTGATGTCAATTTTAAGTTAACCTCTTCCCATGAACAAGGTCATCGTAAAAATCTTTCCCTTTGGAAAGGTTCTCCGGGAGCGGTTTATCCTCATCGAGGTCTAGGCATCGAAGAACACCTTTCTCTTTTTCCTGGTACCTAAGTCCGCTTTCAGGGCAGGTATAAATTCCGTCAGCGTCCGCTTCTTTTAAAGGCAATCCATGACGGCTGACCCACCCCACCTGGCGTGCCGGAACACCCATCATCAGGGCGTAATCGGGAACGTCCTTGGGAACAACCGCCCCGGCACCGATAAAAGCGTACCGTCCGACCGTTATCCCACATACAACCGTCGCGTTAGCGCCGATACTGCAGCCACGCCTCAGAACGGTCTTTTCATATAGGGAATGGCGGATAACCTGCGACCTCGGGTTGGTAACATTTGTTAAAACACATGACGGTCCCAGGAAAACGTCATCTTCAACAATTAGTCCTGTATAAAGGCTGACATTGTTCTGTACCTTGACATTATCCCCTACAATTACACCGCTGTCAACATTACAATTCTGGCCGAAAACACATTTTTTACCAATCTTCGCGTTTTTCATTACATGACCAAAATGCCAGATTTTTGTCCCTTCACCAATTTCGCATGGCTCATCTACTACTGCTGTCGGATGGACAAAATAGGGTTTATCATCTTTACCCTTCACGCTGACAGGTTGGTTAGTATTCTTTGGGACACCGTCCTCTTCAAGCGATTCCTGGAAAAGATTAAGAATGCTGAGAACACGTAAACCTTCCTCGCCATCACTAAGGGGATTGCTTCTTTTGCTGACTGAATCGATAAAATGCTGGCACTCGTTCTTGAGAGGTTCCTCTTCCGGGAGGTCTACATCGATAGGCTCACCCTTTATAGCTGTAGGTACCCTGTCTTTCCACTCAACCTGGTGGGGGTAGAGACGTAGTTTTTTCTCAGCGGTATCTTCAAATACAGCCATTTTCTCGGAGCCTACTACAACCAGCCTCTGCTCCTTAAACGGATGCAGCCAGTTGACAAAAATGTGACCACGTACACCGCTGGGAAAGTTCATTGTACTGATTGTGACGTCTGAAACATCCTGGCTGATATATCCACCGCCACGGCAGGCCAGGGTTTCCGGGTACTCTCCCAGTAACCTGAGTATGACAGAAATATCATGAGGTGCGAAACTCCAGAGGATGTTCTCCTCGGTTCGGATTTTACCCATGCTGAGACGGTTTGAGTAGACATAACGAATCTGCCCAAGGTCACCGTTTTTGACGATCTCGGTCAGTTTCCTGATCGCCGGATGGTAGAGCAGAATATGCCCGACCATCAGGATACGTTTTGTATCCTTTGCCAATTTTACCAACTCTTCACCTTCTGTGGTGCTGAGGGCGAGAGGTTTTTCGACAAAAACATCTTTCCCGGCATTCAGTGATTGTTTAACGAGGTGATAATGGGTAGCGGCTGGTGTAGCGATTGCCACTGCGTCCATAGAATCGTCGTTAAGGATATTATCAAAGTTCTGTGAAAACGAAACATCGGGATAGGTCTCGTGGATAACCTTTTCCCGTCCCGGTTCTGAATCGCAAATGCTATGTAATACACCAAGCTGGTGGAAATTCCGTACCAGGTTTTTACCCCAGTAGCCCATCCCGGCAACTGCAACTGAGATTGCCATTTTATATACCTTCATTTGATTTATTAATATGCCTTGAGCGAGCGAAAAAGTACTGCCCTTTAGATACCAAGGCAAGAGATAATTTTATCGATCAGCAGAGAATGATTGAATATGACGAATATGTAGAGCTTTATTAAAATATGTTTATAACCGTAATATTAGCTATTGCTTTTTATTCTAATAAAACCCCGAATTGTAAAAATATTCATAAATCTCGAATTGCTATTGAGTCAAGAAGAATTCATGTTTAGTTTATTTAGTGCTAAATTAATAATCCTCGTATTGACAGTAACTCTATTTTGTGTAAAACACTTAATATTCTTATCTTTAAACTATATTCGTCATGTGTTTTTGTTGAGCCATATTTCTTCTTTCATAGAATAGTTGTAAATAATGTGAACGCACGTTTTGTTTCTTCTGCAAAAGATGCTGGAAGGACTGATCAATGTTTGATTATTTTCGAAATATCTTTATCCGGTCTAAAAATAAAATGTTTGTTCTTTTTCTGTGTTTGACTCAAATAACATTCCTCATATTTCCTGTCAGCTCAATTCATGCAGAAACAGAAGTCAGTGGTGAAGTTTCCGGCACTTGGGATTTAGACGGTAGCCCCTACCTGGTAATCGATACTCTTTTTGTTCCTGAAGGAGATACACTTCAAATTGATCCAGGTGTAACAGTTGAATTCCAGGATCAGAATGATACACTTGCGTATCCAATACTTGTAGCAGGTGTTTTCCTGGCTGAAGGTGAAGAAGGTGATTCAGTATATATACTTTCAGAAGAATTCCCTTTTTCCGGAATACACCAGGCTACCCTCGATGATTCCCCCATAATAATTCTTGAATATATTGTTCTAAATGGTGCGATCTCTGCAGTTAAAACTACATCAGCTACCGTTAGCATTTCACGCAGTCGAATTCACGCTGAGGCTTGTCTAAATGCAAGGGAGACAACTGTTGCTACTATGGAGTACTGCAACCTGTTTCATCTTGAGAATGATCCCCTTGAAAGAGCGTTGGTAATAATGTTTGGTATGGGACAATATCAGTTCCAAAATAATACCGGACTAACTACAGAGTTGGATTTGCACGCATTAAATAATATGGAAATATATGGAAATACGATCAATTTTTGTAATATCGATACGTATTCAGAAATAACAATCCATGACAATATATTCCAGCGACTGGATTGTGAGGGGTATTTAAACAGTCGAGGGACTTATTATGTCTATAATAACACTATCGTTGGCGAGCCATACGATCATGGAATCCTTTCCTACCAAGCAGATTTGACTGTTCATCATAACACAGCT
>JANQEY010000236.1 GCA_028278125.1 bacterium
ATAACATTTTGGCATGAAGGTTGATATAAGAAATGACGTGGGACCCTGCGCGCCCACGGTAGTTTACCTCCTTTCCTAGAGAGGAGCCCTTGCTTCGTCACACTCGTCCGGGGTGTGTCGTTTTTTTATTGCCTGCAAACAAGAAATTATACCCCTAACTTTATAAATGTTCCCGGCAACGAACTTGCTCATTCTCAATCGAGCAATTACATTGTGCCAAATACCCTGATTAGCCATTGTTCAAAATACCAAAGGTGAATAATGCGACCGACAAAATCATTCTTCAAATTCTCGGTAAATGTTCTGCTGGTCTTCCTCCTGGTTTCGTCATCATTCAGCAAAGACAAAGTGAATCTTCAAGCCAGGTTCCAGGAAGCATTGTCAATGCCTGAGGGAATGGAACGAACAACCGAATTGGAATCACTCCTTGTCGCAGACAGGAAAGAAAAATTAGGTGCTGCACTCATCGATGAAATTGTAAGGATCTACCTTGCGGAGGGTGATCTTAACAGGGTGCTGGAGCTTGAAGAAGAAATGAAAGACAGGAAAAGCAGGGATTACGATTCGAAGATTGCCATCGGTATAATGCTGCATGAAGAACGTAATGAAAAGAAAAACGCCTTAAGATGGCTGGAAATGGCGTTAAAAAATGTTGGTGACGCAAGGCGTAAATCACCCGCCGGGTACTATTCTCCGGCATGGCTTGAAGAGACAAACAGGCTGGCGGCTGAAATCCAGGCAAACATGGCACTCGTCCATTATGACAACGGCGATTACGAGTCCTCTAAAGACTATATCACACGTGCGATGAATGGGAGAACCGAACCGGAAGACTACCATTTTTTCAGCGAAATTCTCCTTCACCAGGGGCTATTCAGGCAATGCATCGGGGCTGCTATGTTTGCCTATCAACGGGGGAACATGAAAGATGCCCTGGAAACACTTAAATCAGCCTATGATTCTCTTGCCTGGGACATAACACTCTATGAACGATATGTTGACGAGTTCCGGGATTTGTATATCGACAATACAGTTAAAGATATCTTGAAGAAAAAGGAACTTGCAAAGGCAAAAGACCTTGAGGAATTTCAAATCACCACTCTCGTTGATGCCAACGGGGCTATCCTGATTTTCTGGGATGAGAATATGCATGAATACGATTTCAGAGCCCTTGAGGACACCTATAAAATTCTGCAGCGTGAAAACATCCCCAATTCGATTCAATACGTTGGGCACAATTTCGAAGAAACAAGCGACAAGCTTAGAAAGAAACGTTACACTTTCTGGAATGAAAATATAGCGACCGTGGACGTCCAGGAGGTATACAAGGTAGAAAAAACACCAACAATCGTGTTTGTGGGAGACAACCTGAGATTGTTGTATCGTATCGAAGGACCCAACAGGAATATGGGTGAAATATTTACCCAGATATGGGAATCTCACCTTGAATCACGTGCGCAACATGAATCATCCATAAGATAAAGACTAAAATTCTACTAAAGTTCAGGAATACCTATGAGTTTTAAACCACGCAACTACCTGATACAAAACCTGCTCTGGAAAGAAGTCCGTGACCTGGTTGACCAGGGTTGTAAACGTGTACTTATTCCATGTGGCGCAACTGAAGCTCATGGCGCTACGGGGTTAGGAACAGATACGATCATCCCAACAGGTCTGGCTGAAAAACTGGCACCTGAATTTGACGCCCTGATTGCACCCGCTATCCCTTATGGTGTCTTAAAATCCCTCCGTTCGTATACCGGATCGGTAACCCTGGAGCCTGAAACATATGAAACATTGATGACAGAAATAGGCATGGGTCTTCTCGAAAGTGGATTTGAGGAACTGATCTTTTTAAACGGTCATTCGGGAAACCGGGAGGGTTTGAAAAAGGCTGCCTTCGAACTGCATTCCGATTATGACGCACGCACACTTGTTTACGACTGGTATCTTGAACCGGAAGACTCCTCACCGGGTGTTTATGACGCAACTGGAAGTCATTCAGGAGCAGCGGAAACGGGAATGGTGACAGCGATTGAACCAAATGCCGCTCCTGTTGATATGTGGAATAAAGATGAAGCAGGTCCTTTAAGTCCGGCTGTTTATGCTTATCCCGGACCCTATCCTATTATTCTATTCGAGGAAGATGCCGGCCTGCCTGACCATGATGTATCAAAAGCGGAAAAGTTCTTCGATATTGTCCTCGACATGGCTCGTAAATCTATCAGCAGGGTGATAAATCAGTGGGAGTCATTGGATTTATAGCAAATATTTCGATTATCTATATAGAAAAGCCCACCAACCAGGTGGGCTTTATTATTGAATAGTTTCGAAAATTATTATGCATATAATCCGCGTAATTCCGCAGCGCGTGTTACCCTTTGTATTCCAACGATAAAAGCGGCAACTCGCATGGGAACATCAAACTTTTCTTTTGTCTCCCAGACCGCTTCAAATGCCTGGTCCATATAATTCTTCAAATCTTCATGAATCCTGTCAGGATGCCAGTAATAACCCATCCTGTTCTGTACCCATTCAAAATAGCTGACTGTCACACCGCCTGCATTGCAGAGAATATCAGGAATTATGAGAGTACCCATCTTATCAAGAATCTCATCTGCTTCCGGGGTAACAGGACCATTTGCGGCTTCAGCAATTATCCTTGCTCGTACATTTGAAGCATTTTCCGCTGTAATCTGGTTTTCCAGGGCTGCTGGAATGAGGATATCTACATCCTCTTCGAGAACCTTCATCGGATCGTCCAGTATATCAGCGTTACCATCAGGATTATTATGGAAGTCTTTCAGGGATTTGTTCTGTTTAACATGATCAATGGCTGCCTGGAGGTTGATACCATCACTTGACATCGCCACAAAACCGCCATCCACATCACTGATAGCCATTATTTTCGCTTCCATACCACCAAGGATTTTTGCAGCGTTTGAACCGGCATTTCCAAATCCCTGGATTGCCACTGTGGCGTTTTTAACGTCCTGTGAAAGATGCGCCAGTGCTCTTTCAATACAGAATACAACACCCTGTGCTGTTGCGGTTTCACGACCGGCACTTCCACCCAGTTCAAGAGGCTTGCCCGTAACTACTGACGGCAGGTAATCACCCTTGTGCATTGAATAAGTGTCCTCGAACCATGCCATCACCTGGGGATTGGTGTTAACATCAGGTGCGGGAACGTCACGGTCAGGACCGAAAATGTCCATTAATTCGGCAAAATAACGACGCGATAACCTTTCAAGCTCACCCATGGAAAGTTCGCGTGGTTCGCAGATGACTCCGCCTTTTCCCCCGCCCATCGGGATTCCGACAACGGAACATTTGAATGTCATCCAGAACGCAAGAGCTTTTACTTCATCGAGTGAAACATCAGGATGAAAACGTACACCACCCTTGGCAGGCCCTCGGGCGATATTATGCTGTACCCTGTATCCACGGAATACACGAATCGAACCATCATCCATTCTCACTGGAAGTTTTACCTCGACTATCCTGCGAGGTTCCTTTATCATTGCAACCTGGTCATTGGTCAATTCAAGCTTCTTAGCGGCTGCTTCAAACTGTTTTAACGCATTCTCGAAAACATTTTTTCGGTCGGCTGAATGCATCTCTTCCAAAGCGTGTTCATATGCTTTGTCTGACCGTTCACCTGTAATCATAATACTTCCCCTATTCAGACGCTCAATAGCGTAACTAATTTAAATAACCAAATGTAAATACCCAATTCAACGATGCGGAAGTTAGTATAATGACCTGAAAGCTGCATAATACTAATTTCAGGTCTCAAGAGCCAGATAATTGAATTATCATCACAAGTTTATAGCGAGTTGCAAGAGGGCTTGAAGATGCTTAAAATGATATAAAGGTGCCGAAAATGAGGTCGATTTTTTCGACTGTTACTAGGGAGTTTGTTATGATTAGAAGCAAAACGTTATTGGTTATAATTATATCCACCCTCTTTATCATCTCCAGTGCCTGGGCTTCGGGTGATAATATTTCTTTTTCCAAAGCAACTGATTTCAGGTTAGCATCTGACAATAACAATAGGTATTACAATGAGTTGGATGAGGACACCCTGATATATTTCGAGGATTTTGAAGGTGATAATGTCCTTGAAGAGTGGGAATCATTTAATTATAACCCTGCTGATCCGTCAGCATGGCATACCGACACCTGGAACGCATTTGAGGATGGTACTTCATGGTGGTGCGGAACTGATGATGTGGAAGGTGAAGGAGTTTATGGCTACGACAACGCCTGGCTCCAGTACCTCGATACTCCTGTCCTCGATTTTTCCAATGCCGTTGATAACCTGACATTGGACTTTGTTCTTCAGCATGGTTCAGAAGCTGGAATCCCGGGACCCAACTATGAAGGTTTTGACGGTTGGGACGGCGGTTCGGTATTCATCTCACTGGATAATGGCGTAACCTGGGAAGTACTGGAAAATCCCAGCTATGAATATAATGCTGAAAGTTTATATGCATTCTTCAGTCGTGGAGTTGGTGACAGCATTGCCGGTTGGAGAGATGTTTCTGAAGGTTGGGTAGAATGCAGCTATGATCTGAGCGGGTATATCGAGGAAGCAACAGTCACAATCCGTTTTGCTTTTGCATCGGATAACGGTGTAAACACAACCAGCAACGAGGATTGGTTTGGTTTCTTCGTTGATGAAATTGAGATTTATGACGATGATGTCACGTACCTCGAGAATAATGCCGAAGGTGTTGCTGATCCTGAGGATCTGATTCCTGTTCCACTTGAGGGTACTGACGTCACATGGGAACTCCAGGAAGATGAATACTTCAGTGAAACCCATGCCTGGGGATGTGAAAACGGATTAAACGTATTCTCTGTCCTTATCTCACCAGACATTCAATTACTTGACGGCTGGCGTCATTTCCTGACTTACTACGTCTATTGTGATTATCCTGATGATGATGGTGACAGCACCGGTACTCTCGAGGATTACTACCAGATCCAGATATCAAACGACGGTGGTGAACATTGGGAAACATTTGGCCACGATTATGGTTATAACGGAAGTGACCAGGGATGGGTTCTCCGTGAGAATATTCTAGTTCAGGGTCAAAATCAAGCAACCGAAGAGATAATGGAAATTCCACCAGAGTATGCAGGTGGACAGGTGAGCTTCCGTTTCAGGGCAATAACAGATGGCGACCACAACGGTGGTGAAGGTACCGGTGTATTTATCGATGATATATCGGTAATAGCAAATTCCGGTTGGGAACATGATATTGGTGTCGAAGAGGTATTTATCCCCTTCCCCACCACTGTCGATTACCTTGTTCCCGCCTGGGCGCAATTCAGGAATTATGGCAACAACCAGGAAGAATTTAGTGCTCTATGGCGCCTTGGAAACGATCCGGAAGCGTTGCTCAACAACTATGCAATAGAACCGGGGGATTCTGTCCGTGTCTGGCTTGATAATAACGACGAGGACGGCCTCGATGGATGGATGCCTGTTGTTCCCGGTACGTTCCCACTCTATGTGCAAAGGCTGCTGTTCGACGACTACCCTGATAATGATACGTCGAGAACTTACCTGGTGGACGTCCTCCCCGCCGGTGAATATGAACTCGGTTATGATGACAGGTTTTATGAGTTCACAACTACACGGTTTGATGCCGGTGAAGGTCCAGCTACACATTTCTTCATCCCTGAAGACCTTGATAATTTCAATATAGAGATGGTACGTGTGATGTGGAACGGTAACATGGGTCTTGAAGGTATCGACGCTGCGGATTTTACCCTGCATATCTTTGGCGGTGGAGAAACTTTTGGGGAAGAACTATACTCCGGCACATTTACAGCTACCCCGGACATAACTATCCCTAACGTTCATGAACTTGATCTAGGAGTAAATGAAGCCTTAATGGGATTATCAGGCGATTTCTGGGTCTGGTTTGAACTGAACCATATAGAAGACGACCGGCTTTGGCCGGAACCGGTATTCTCAGAAGAAAATGTAGGCGAAGGATTCCATTATGATTATGATGGTTCTTCTTTATCGAATTCGTATGCTGACTGGATGATCCGTGTAGTTGGGACATATGAGGTAGAAGATGGTGTCGACGGTACTGAGCTGACTGCTGTTCCCGCAAAATTTGCGCTGCACGAAGCATATCCAAACCCGTTTAATCCCAGCACCAACATCAGCTTTGACGTGGCGAAACATTCTTATGTCAACCTGACCGTCTATAATATCAACGGGCAGGAAGTTGCCTGGGTTGTCAACAGGGATTTCGCACCGGGAAGCTACAATGTTACCTGGGATGCATCATCGCTATCCAGTGGTATCTATTTCGTTAAAATGAATGCCGGTAGTTTCAATGATGTCAACAAGGTGATGCTATTGAAATAGTCGTAACAGATAGACTTCATTAATCCCGCTTGATGTTCAGGCGGGATTTTTTCGCTGAAACTGCCAACTGGGTGGCCCGACATTATTGTCGGGTGTCAAAGTTTGTTCCCGGACCCTGGGCGGTTCGGGCTACAGCTTGATGTTTCTGGTGGGATTTTATATTTCTTCAGGGAAACAGATTTCTCTTTCCTGATTGCATAGCTGTTTTCTATATACTACCTTCGTGCCGTTCTGAGTTTTTCATTGATGGATATTTTTTGTGAAACTGTCATTTGTTCAAAAGTGGGCGTTAAAATCAGCCTGGAAAAGAAGCGGGAAATCCGTAAATAGTGACGATCCGGTAAAGTCGCAGGGTATTCTATTTATCTTTCCCCAGGACCCGGTAAAAATCGCTCCCCTGATCGATCCTCTACGGAAATGGCTCGCTGATAAACCTTTTGATGATATCTATATCATTATACCAAAGTCTTCACAGGACCTGCTGAACCTGCTTGACAGGAATGTTACACCTATCGCCTATTCCGAATTTGACATCAAGAAAAACGGTATACCTTTAAAAACCCTGCAGGACAGGATATTTAATAAACGGATGAATATTGTTGTATTGCTCTCATCCGAGGTGGATATCCTGAGTGAAATATTTTTTGCCCTGGTTCCCGCAAACCTGAAAGCGGCTATTCAGCACGAATTACGTTATAACCGAGTTAATTTCCTTGTAGAGCCAAAGAGCGATCATAATCCAGCGGAACTTTCACGGCTCCTCCTGGATTACATCGCTCAATTTGCTTTAAACCAACCTCAATTCAGGGATGATCTGCCGGAATCATTATTCCCTGAGAATCTTTTTGAATCCTGATCAGCGGGGTCCCGGGCCCCTGTCCCGTGGATGATCCTTCGGTGGATGGTGTCCTCGTTTACCCGGGGGACGCATTTCGTGGATAACATCTCGCATCATTTCAGGAAATCGTTCCATAAAAACCATCAACCTTGCCTGCTGATTGACCGATAGAATATCAGTTACAGATTGCTGAAATTGCTTCCGAGCTTCGAACATCCTGTCAGATAAAACATCATATTCCTGCATTAATGTTCTTAATTCTGAATCGTCTTTCCCCAGTTTGGCTGAATGCCCCAGGTCTTCCAGTTTCTGCCTGATTTCCCGGTGCACCTCTTCAACAGTCTTATCAAATTCGTTAAACCGTGGGAAAAATCGTGCTGCCTGTTCTTCCGTAAGATCAAGTGTTTCAGTAAGCTTCAGCATTTTGATAGTTTTTACTCTCTCATGGATTTTCGCGCGGTGCTCGGGATTATCATGAAACCCCGGCTGAGCAAAAACTGAAGCTGAAAACAGTAGTAAAATAACGGTGCTTAGTGTAATTATTAGCTTTTTCATCTGTATTCTCCATGTGATAAACTTAAAGGATCGAAATTTCTTTTAATCTCTGGTATGTTGTTTCAAGCTGCTCTTCGTCAAATTCATACATCAGCTCGATTGGTTCGGAAACCTCTTCCGTTTCCATCATTTGATACATACCGACAAGATCATCATCAAGAAACGCCAACGTCATCGAATCAAGGTCTATTTCGTTATAAGCAAGTTGATCTTCAAGTGATAAATAATCACTCATCAAGAATTGGATAAATCCTGTGGAATCAAGGGAATTGTCCGCACCAAACTTGATACCGGGAATTCCATGCCAGGTAACAACAGCAAAGATTATCGCAAATGCTATCGAACTCACTGTGCTTTGTATGGCATGTCTTTTCCGCCTTTTTTGAACCATGCCGTGGACAGCTGTAATAAAGTCGGAATCAGAAAGCCCGGATTCGCTGGAAAATTCATTCTTGCCATAACTTTCCAGTAGTTTAGATGTTTTTTCTTCAAACTCCACTTTAATCCTCCAGCATTGTTCGAAGTTTTTTCAGTCCCTGGTGAACATTCGCTTTGGCGCCACCGGTACTGATGTTCATGATCTCTGAAACTTCGTCGTACGGAAGTTCTCTTATAACACGCAGGATTACTGCTGTTCGCTGCCTTTCAGGTAATTCTTTCAGTAATACATGCGCCCGTTCCGCAAGAATCTTCCATTCTGTCGTCTGCTCAGATGATGGCACAGACATCTGTGAAAATCCCGGGAATTCTCCATCGTCGTCAGCTCTTTTCATCCGCCAGCGTTTTAAACGACGTTTAAAGCTGATTGACTGGTTGATTGCGATACGGTAAAGCCATGTCCTCGGGTGGGATAGTGAACGAAAACCAGACATGTGTTCATATGCCCTGATAAATGTCTCCTGGGTGAGATCTTCCGCCTCTTCAGTATTTCCGCTGATCCGGACACACAAATCATAGATATCACGACGGTAAAACTTTACCAGTTCTTCAAAAGCTTTGTTTCGATCGGTTTTCAGGAGACCGGTCCAATAGTCCAGGTCAAAAGCGCCGGTATTAACCTTGTTCGAATGCGACTCTGATTTTAACAGCACTTCCGTCAACTGAATTATCCCACCGTTTATGTGCCTTTAACGTCCGCATATATGTGACGCACAGAATCAGGGCAGGTTTAATCTGAATATGTGGAGGGCTCTAAATGTTTACGTTAATTCCTAATCGATGAACGTTTCCAATCGCTCCAAATGACTGGAAAGCATAGTTGAAAATCATGTTTTTTATAGTAATCCCGGCACCACCGGAAATTCCCGCAATCCCGTCTTTTTGTCCGCCAACTTTGTAATCGGTAGCCAGGGTAGTATAACCGGCTCTCAACTTCAGTTGATCGGAAACCTGGAATTCACCGCAACCGGTAATAAAAATATCCTCATCACGTTCAAAATGAACGTTTGCGCCGAGCCTCAATGGAAGGTGTTCAAGCTTTTTTGATGCACCCACCCGTGCTGTCGTGGGCAGGTCTTCGCTTACCCCGGCATAATCGCTAAGTTGGAAACCTATATTAGAGATAACCGCCGCTACATGGACGTAATTCCATCCAGTATCCCACGATACACCTGTATCGAGAGCAATAGCGTTGGAACTGTAAGAATCATCTATTTTGCTATTGATATATTTTCCGGATACACCAAGCGAAATTCCCCTGGGAAGAGACCTGGAATAACCTGCTACCAGCATCAGATCCGTTGGAGTGAAAGTCCCATCCTGAGGGCTTTCAAGCGATTCATATCTCTCAAATTCACCGTAGTTGAAGTAATTTACAGCAACTGCTCCATAACCGTTAAAAACAGGCTGACCATATGTTAAAAGTCCCGCACTGAGATCAAGTGGGTGATCAGAATAGGATATTGCTGCATTTCTAGTTTCCAGTCCGGCCATTCCTGCAGGATTTGAATGAAGTGAACCAATATTTCCCCTGGCGTGGCTGATGGCAAATCCACCAAGCGCGGCACCTGCTGGACTTTGGTCGATTCGAAGCAGATCGAACGCACCCGACGCGTAACTTAAACTTCCCGATAAAACTAGTACCAGGATTAATAGTAATTTTACAATTCCGGTTAAATTATTATAACTATTGGTTTTTCCAGGGATCATCTGTACTGTCCTCGTTCCATGTTGGTTCGTCCCATCCATAAGCGTCCTCAAAGATACCCGGCTCCTCCCCATCAGGTTCCTCAAGATTACGTTTTCTTCTATAAATTGTCACTATCCCCACTACCATAACAAGCAAAGACGCGCTTCCCCATATCGCCATATCCAGGTCAAACCATTCAACCAGGTTCCACAACCTGTATTTTTTACTCAATGACTGGTGCCAGGCAATCTCAATATCAAGAAGTGGTTTACCTGCATGTTTTAATGTGAATTCTTCTACATCTTTGTTATCACGATAAGCATGGATTAAACCAGAAATGTATTCCCATCCATAATTATCAACCAGGTATTCAACCATACTGATTGATTGTAAATATGCAACTCGTGCTTCTCCAGGATTAAACTGTAATACTTCATCTATTTCGTCAAGCGTAAAGGTCTTTTTTAATACTACTGCCTTTGCCAGGGGAACCCGGTTCTTGAAAAGGGTTTCCCCACTTAAATAAAATGCTAAACCCTCAGCAAACCATCTTGGTAAATGAGAATCACCATCGAGTTCCGTTAACAGGTGAACACTCTCATGCAATGCGGTAGTACTGAAAACACCCTTTTTATCCAGTTTTCGTGGTGTTTTGAGGATTACAGTTCGTTGTCTTGGATAAACAGCTCCACCCGTCCATTCCGGAAGTCCATGTGTCAGATATTTAAAACGACTCTCATTAGGCGCGATAAAAACAGTAATATTATTCGGAATTCTTAGTTTCAACTTCTCGGAAAATTCTGGTAATTTCTTCTCATAGAGATCAGCTAGGAGCTCAGCCGCTTCCAAATCAACCGGTTCATAATAGATATCAAAAACTCCGCTCTTGAGGATGTCCCAGTCTCCAGGCGGTAGTTTACTCTTCTGGTAATATCCATTGACAGGAGTAATCAGAGGCACCAGAAACACTATAATTATAAAAAATATTTGTAAAGCAGTTTTTCTCATAAATACTCTTTAATTGATCAGCTTCATGGTTTCAATTTACTATCAACGGATCAACATCAATAATCAAGGATACTCCGGCTGGAAGTTTCATATGCTTTTTCACCCCTCGAATTTGTTTACGCATATATGAGCCGGAAGGATCTTCTTTTCGGTCGATACGAACTACTATCCGGTGTCGATATTTTCTTTTTTTTCGTGCAACCATCGCAGGAGCGGGCCCCAGGATAAGAAGCGGATCTCCAACTTTCCTCATTTCCTTTGCCACGGCTTCAGCAGCTTCCAGGGCACGTTCATTCTTATTTGATGCCAGGGTAATAACGATCATCCTCGAATATGGCGGATATAAAAATGTCTTTCTAAGTTGTGCTTCCCTCTCCAGGAATCCGAATATGTCGGGCTTGGCCAAGTACTGGAATACCGCGTTTTCCGGATCAAGCGTCTGTATGATTACTTTTCCTGCCTTATCGCCTCTTCCTGCTCGCCCAGCGGCCTGGACAAGCAAACGGAACGTTTTCTCGTTTGCCCTAAAATCAGGTAGAAATAAAGATGTGTCGGCATTAACCACACCCACAAGGGTAACATGCGCAAAATCATGCCCCTTGGCAACCATCTGTGTACCAAGTAACAGCTGAGATTCACCAGAGGCAAAAGAACGAAGGATTTCTTCGTGCTTCCTTGATCTTTTAGTAGTATCCTGATCCATCCGGATTGGTGTCAAATCCGGAAAACGTCTTAATAGCTCTTCTTCAATGCGTTGTGTTCCTGCACCTGCCTGGCGCAGTTTCTCTGACCCGCATTCAGGACATTTTCCAGGCACCCTGGTTGAAAAGCCGCAAAGATGACACTTCATCCGTGTACTTCCGGTTCCAGTATGAACCGTCATGGATATATCGCAATTAGTGCAGGTAACACGTTCTCCACATTTACCGCATACCAGGACAGGTGAATAACCCCGCCGGGTTATCATCAGGACTGTCCCCTCATTTTTCGAGTCCTGTTCCTGGATTGCCCTGGAAAGATCAGTTCCTATGTAGGGTGCTTTGCCTCCCTCTCTTCTCCTGTCAACAATAGAAATTTCCGGCCAACCTGCGCCAAAACGAGAAGTCAGTTCAAAGTATTTAGTTTTCCCCGTTTCCAATAATCTTATGCTTTCCAGGCTTGGAGTTGCAGATACAAGAACAACCGTGGCTTCCTGTTTTTTTGCGCGCATCAGTGCGACATCACGAGCATGATACCGGGGAGAACTTTCCATCTGTTTAAACGATTCTTCGTGCTCTTCATCGATTACAACCAACCCAAGATTGTTTACGGGTGCGAAAACAGCGCTTCTGGGACCGACAACTATAGTGGCGCTTCCTTTACGGACTGCCTGCCATGCAGCAATCCTCTGGGATTTGGTCAACGCTGAGTGTAAAATTACTACAGGGGAATCAATTGAGTCCCTGATCCGTGCCACAACCTGGGGTGTTAATGATATTTCCGGTACAAGAAGCAGGACACCTTTACCATTTTTGACAGCGTGTTTAATAAGTTCAGAATAAACTTTTGTTTTCCCACTTCCGGGTGAACCACCGAGCAGGAATGTCCTGAATTTTCCCTTATCCAGTCCGCTCTTTATTTCTGATATCGCTTTTTCCTGGTCTTTGGATGGGATTAAAGTGTCGGAATTTTTTCTTGGATCAAAACCGCGGGCGAACTCCAGTTTTGATTCTTTTCGGGTTGTTACATATCCCATTTTTATCATGGCAACGAGTATCGGACGGTTTACTTTTGCTTTCGACCTCAGTTCAGTCCATGAAAGTTCTCCGCCGCAGTCAAGAAGTGTATTCCACAACCTTTGCCTTGCTTTTGCATTCGACGGTATTTCTTTTAGAGGTGCATCTTTAACCGCTTGCACAATCTCCAGCGAGTATATCTGCGATGGATCGAGGACACCACGCTCCTGCAAGCTAATGAGACCGCATGATTCTAAAACTCGAAGCCTGTCTGTGAGATGTGGATATTTATCAAATTGTGCAAGTTTTTTTAACGTGGTAGAATGTGAGGCGACTATCTTCCGGGCGAGATTTCTCAGTTTTATATCTCTCAATACCTCGTTCGGCCATTCCCCTTCAAACTCTGATCCCATCCAGGTGATCTTCAGTTGCGGAGTTTTCATCAGGCCTGATGGTAATGCGGCTCTTATTGCTTCGCCCCATTCACACATATAGTAATCAGATATCCATTCAGTCAGGTCGAGGATATCCGAAGGGACAAACTGCTCAACATCAAGGCTTTCGAGAATATCTTTAGTTTTAACCGAAGGGGCTATGCCTGTGATTGATAGAACTATCCCTACAACTGCACTATTTCTCAATGGAACTTTAACACGGCGACCAACAAGGTTTTCTGAATCAATGGATTTGTCAATACTATAGGTGAGAACTTGACCATTACCACGGTCTATTGCAACCTGTGCGTACAATTCCACGTTCTATTTCTTCCGAAATACCAGTTTTAATGGAACACCCTCGAAGCCATATTCTTCACGGAGGCATCTCTCCAGGAACCTTTTGTATGATTCAGGAACCAGTTTTGGATAGTTCAGGAAAAAGGCAAACAGGGGCGGTGAATCGTTTACCTGGCTGACATATTTTATTTTCAGCCATTTTCCTTTGACCGATGGCGGTGGTTGTCTTTCTGTAACTTTATTGATGAATTGATTCAATGGTGCGGTAGAAATCCGTCTTGAACGCTGTTCATGGACAGCGATTGCATTGTCAAGGACGTTTCTTGCGCGTTTTCCTGTTAATGCCGACATGAAGATAATCGGCACAAAGGCAAGATCGGGAAGCTGAAGCCTGATCTCTTTTTCAAATTCTCGCTGTGTGTTGGTTTCCTTATCAACCAGGTCCCACTTGTTGACAACGGTAATCAGTCCCTTGCGTTTTTCACGGACATCATCCAGGAGTCGCCTGTCATGTTGTGTAAGACCTTCAGAACCATCAATCAAAACCGCAGCAACCTCACTTCTGTTGAGTGCCCTGATAGTTCTCAGTGCTGTAAAATACTCCAAAGATTCCTTATGAAGTTCACGGGATTTTTTTATCCCGGCAGTATCAACAAGACGGATATTATTCCCCATGTATTTCATGCGGAAGTCTATCGCATCACGAGTAGTTCCGGGAATTTCTGAGACGATCTGTTTTTCGGCACCCATTAACCTGTTTAAAAGGGATGACTTTCCTACATTCGGACGACCCACGAGCGCAAGACGGATCTCGTCTGAGGTATCTTCATCTTCAATGAACTTGTCCAGTCCCTCAACAACTTCATCAAGAAGGTCACCGCTGTTCATACCACTGACACCACTGACTGCAATGGGAGTACCCAATCCCAGGCCGTAAAATTCTGAAGCAAGAGGCTCGTGATCCGGTGTATCAAGCTTGGTTACTGCCAGGACAACAGGTAGCCCTGAACGTTGAACCATCCGTGAAACCTGGACATCGCTTTCAGTAGGCCCAACCTGACCGTCAACAACAACAATCAGCTTATCCGCTTCCATTATCGCTGCTTCGGCAGCTCGGGAAACCAACTCATCGATCTCTTTCTCAGCTTTACTGACAAGTCCACCGGTATCAACCAGTGTAAACTGGCAACCGTTCCATTCCAGCTCAGCGCTTATCCGGTCACGGGTTACACCTGACCTGTTATCTTCAATTGCTACACGTCTACGTAAAAACCTGTTGAAAAGTGTTGATTTTCCAACATTAGGACGACCTACTATAGCGACGACTGCTTTACTCATCTAATTAATATCCGATTAACTTGCAGAACCTTCGATATTCGATATGCCAAGTCTATGGTTAAAGAATAACAATATCAACATTTATCAAAAAAAATACCGTGCTCCACCTCTTGATATCAGGATGATCCACGGAAGTTCCAGTTCATTGAAACTGCAAAGCTTTATGTTTTGAGCGGCGGACGGGACTCGAACCCGCAACATCCAGCTTGGGAAGCTGGTGCGCTACCATTGCGCCACCACCGCTTTACAATATTAACTGAAATTACTATTTCATCTTCTAGCTGTCAAGAACATCAAGGCGAGCCCTGTTATTGTTTAAAATCATTGATTAACTGAACCATTGGTTTTATCTTCCCGCGTTGCATAAAAAGAGGTTGGAAATGGACTCATACACTGCTACCGCGACCGGAACTATAGATCCGAATGCAAATCTTCCGGAACCTGATCCCGGCGAGGATTATAAGGGGTACAAAGGTTCAGCTAAAATCCTGCTGGAACAGACAGGTGCCCGAGTATGGTGCGAGGTTGTTCTCGTCACCACTCGTGGTGATTTTCCTGGAATTTTACTTCCGAGAAGCGAGACTGCTGATGACCAGCACCTGGTGATCAAGCTTACCTACAATGGCTACAACATTGGCGTCGCCATTAATACTATCAAGGAAATCAGGGTAATCAGCTATAAAAAAGCAAATTATAAAATCCCGGAAAAAGAATTTCCGTATGATGCGGGAAAACCAAACGTAGTTCTCCTTGGAACCGGTGGAACTATCGCCAGCCGTTTAGATTACCGAACCGGCGCGGTAATTCCTGCGTTCAGTCCCGGTGAATTATACGGTGCCGTTCCGGAACTGGCTGATTTATGCAATCTTAATACCCGTAAACTTTATGGAGAATTCAGCGAGAATATTGGCCCGGAACACTGGAAGGGTGTTGCAACCGAAATCGTCTCTGAGATCAGGAATGGAGCTGACGGTATCGTAGTCGGTCATGGGACAGACACAATGCACTATACAGCCGCGGCCTTGACTTTTATGGTTCAGAACCTGCCCGTACCGGTGGTTATTGTAGGGAGCCAGAGATCCAGTGACCGGCCTTCTTCAGACGCCGCATCAAACCTTATTCGTGCCGTCAATACCGCCGCGATTGGCGATTTTGGTGAAGTTATGGTTTGTATGTTCGGACCCACGAGTGATTCATATGGTTTGCTCCACAGGGGTACCCGGGTCAGAAAGATGCATTCCAGCTATCGCAGTACTTTCAGAACGCTCTCAGATACGCCCATCGCCCGCGTTGAGATGGAAGGTTTCCATCCTATTAAGAACAAAGATGAATACCAGCAGCGTGATTCATCAAGGGAAGTTGTCCTCGATGCGGTTTTCGACGAACGTGTTGCAATCGTCTGGTATTATCCCAATATGCAGCCGGATGTTATCGACAGCCTCGTTGATAATGGCTACAAGGGAATTGTGATCGCTGGAACCGGGCTCGGTCATGTGAATAAGCCCCTCTACCCCGCCATCAAACGTGGTGTTGAAGCGGGAGTCCATTTCTTCATGACAGTGCAGACGTTATGGGGTTACGTCCAGATGTTTGTGTATGATACAGGCCGTGATATCATGGAACTGGGTGTAACACCAATCGGTAATATGCTGCCGGAAGTTGCCTACGTAAAGCTTGGTTGGGTTCTAGGTCACACCCATGATCCGGAACGGGTTAAGGAGATGATGCTGACACCTGTTAACGGGGAAATAACAGCGCGTGAGCCTATTGACGGATACCTGGTATTCCAGGGTGGATTACCTGAGCTGGAATATTATTATAAACAGTATAAAGTTTAGGATTTATAACTTAACATTTCATCTAAAAAAGGCTGGTTACCTGTTTCCAGCCTTTTTTATTTAAAACTCTTTATCTCATGTACAGTTAGCTTGCGCCAGTAGCCTTCCTTTAATTTTCCCAGGTGGACTTTGCCGATCCGTACACGAACAAGATCCTGAATATCAAGCTTCGCGCTGGAAGCCAGGCGTCTGATTTGACGGTTGCGTCCCTCGTGAATAACAATTTCTACATATTTCCCACGTGGAAAAGCTTTATCAACACTAAACTTTTTACCTCTTTCAATAATTTTAGCCTTCGCTAGCCTGTTTGATGCAACCTTCGAACTTATTTTTTTAAAAAATGCGTGATACTCTTTTTCTTTTTCATAGCGGGGATGCATTACCCTGTTTGCCCAATCACCATCAGTAGTAAGTAACAGCAATCCACGTGATTCCCTGTCTAAACGTCCCACAGTAAACAGTCGTTCTTCAAATTTTACCAGCTCGCCAAGCAGTTTGCCTTTCTCGCGTCCTTTAACGAATGTCGATAGATACCCGACCGGCTTATTCAGAGCAAGATAAAGATGTGACTTCTTCTCGGGTAAATCGGCACCATGAACTTTTACGGAATCAACGTCAGGATTCACAGGTGTCGCGGGATCGATAACAATCTCACCATTTAGAGAAACGGCACCATCCTGCACGAGAACTTCGGATTTCCTCCTGGATGCAACACCTCTTTGCGCAAGGAAATGTGCCAGGCGAACAGTTTTATTGCCTTTTGGATCCATTACACTCTTCAGCTTATTCAATAAAAATCCGGCTGTTAGACAACCGGATATAATATATGGATCAACATCTAAATCTTAAATAAAATGAAAATCAGTTCTTAAAAATCATGAAAATCTATTCTGGTGTCTTTTTTTCATTATTGAGAGCTTGTTTAGATTTCAGAAAGACCTCAAAAAGATCTATCGGCACAGGGAAAATAGTAGTTGAATTATTTTCCGCAGCAACCTCAACCAGTGTCTGAAGATAACGTAACGTCAATGCCATCGGATTTTCAGACATCATCTTTGCAGCGGCAGTTAACCGTTCCGCAGCCTGGTGTTCACCTTCAGCAGCGACAATCTTTGCCTTCCTGACACGGTCTGCTTCAGCTTCGGCGGCCATTACACGTTTTAATTCCGGGGTGAGATCAACGTGCTTAATTTCTACTGTTGACACTTTGACTCCCCAGGCGTCGGTATGTTCGTCAATAATTTCCTGGAGACGTGTATTAACTGTCGCCAGGTCATCAAGCATAACCTGGAGGGAAGTTTCACCAACAACAGCGCGTAAGGTTGTCTGAGCGATCTGGATTGTTGCCTGGTAGAAGTTCTCAGCTGATACAATGGCTTTACCCGGATCAAGGACACGGAAATAAATGACCGCGTTAACCTGGACACTTACATTATCCTTGGTAAGCAGATCCTGTGGCTGAACATCAAATACCTGGATTCGTGTTGAGACAGTTTTCACCTGGTCGATCAGGGGAATTATCAGCACAATACCCGGCCCTCTAACACCAACAAATCGTCCAAGACGAAATACAACAAGGCGATCGTATTCCCTGACGATACGAATGGCGGAAACAAGAATAATAAATGCGACGACAATAAGAATAATCGTGGAAATCGGCATGGGGTACCTCCTTTATACAGCCTGAAGCTCGAAAAACAGGCCCCTTAATTTTACTTGTAGTTTATGATAAACAGCTATCTTTTGATTTAAGCTATTTTATCGTGGAAAGCAAGTCCGCGTACCTATCCAGCTCATCACGG
>JANQEY010000275.1 GCA_028278125.1 bacterium
GTTTCGATACTATAGAAATAGACACCGCTTGCCAGGTGATCAGCTTCAAAACTGATATGATGGAATCCGGCTTCAACACGACCATTGACAAGTTGCGCGACTTGCTGGCCCAGGATATTAAATACTGAAAGTTTAACATTCTGTGCTTTTACTAGGTCGAACTTGATCGAGGTTATCGGGTTGAACGGATTTGGATAATTCTGGTGCAGGGCATATTTTACAGGCAGAACATCCTGTTTTTCCACCTCGTTAAATATAAGTGATATTGTTAGATCCATTACCGGGGTATTCACCCAGTGAGGACCGTTAAAATATACCTCAGCGTAAATCTCTTCACCCTCTTCTATTACAATGTCATCAGCCATATTAAGGTCAGCATGTATTACTACATTCATTGCTTCACCAGCAGCAATTATACCATCTGCCGGTTCCAGCCAGACCCATTCCGGCGGGGATAAAAGACCTTCCCAGATATCTACATAGTCAATCACTCCCTGGTGAACTGTTGTGATATCATAGAAGTCACCTCGCCACCCAAGTCCAATATCCATACCGCCCACAACACTGTTTTCCTCAGCGGTGTATATCTCAGTTGTTTCAACATCGTAATCAAGGGTTTCCGGATTGTAACGGAATACATATCCACCCATCCCATTTCCATCGTGGGCAGCAAGCCAGATTGTGTATCCCTCTGTATCCATGGGCATGTATGCCATACCGGTTACGCTATACTCTTCCATTTCTACGGCTAATGTTGTAATCTCACCAGAAACAACATCCATCACAGCAAAAGTATCACCCCACTGGCGGAGGTATAGTAATTCATTATCCCAATCATATGCCAGGGCGTTCGGCCAACCCTCGATAAAGGTAATCATGGTATATTCCGAGAAGTCGGGGGCGAACCGGTAAATCTCACCATCAGCATTGGCACCGAACAAGTCACCGGACATTGGATCATAGGCCAGGTCACCCAACCCGTATCCTTCGGAATCCAGCATCTCTGCCGGGTATGCATATGTGTTGTACAGGAATCCCTGGTGATTGAATGTATAGAGGAAATTGCCACCATGTTCTTCATCAATATATGTGGCCGAAACATAGATGCTGTCCATCGTTGTTACAGCAGCAACTATCCCATCATTCGCCGTTGTTGATTGAACATCATATTGTACCAGAACATCCCACAATTCATCCAGCTCATTTCCGGTTTCGATTGGGCCGGCATAACCCGGTGACGGATCAGTAACAAACGGGCCGTCAAAAGCGATCCGGTTATATGTTCTGCCTGATTTGTTCAATTCTCCTGAAGGTGTTAACAATGATTTAGGAGTAATCGGACTGTTACTATCATCACCTCCTGAAAGGAATGGGGAGCTTATTACACGGATGTATGCATCCCATTGTAACGGACCTGTTCCTATACTTTCGATATTAAAACTGGCTGTTCCTGTTGTATCCTCAAACAGGTTGATCTCCATCTGCAGCGCTGTCGTTTCCAGTTCACCATCAGGGTAAACCATAGCCAGTTCATTCTCGTTGGTAAAGTTCAGGATCATGGTATCAACATCCATGATCTCAAAACCAACTGCCTCACTGGGCCAGTAATTCGGATATTCACAGATGATATCATTTGGACCAAGAGGAACATTATTCAGCAGTGAGTAATATCCGGTTTCATCAGTGTATGCTTCATATACCGGATTATCCTCAAAGTA
>JANQEY010000283.1 GCA_028278125.1 bacterium
ATGCAGGTATTTCGTAAACAACCTTGGCAGATGGATTAAATGGATTCGGGAAAGCAGGGTAGAGAGCCCATCTGCCGGGAATTTCTTTTTGTTCTGCAATACCGTCGAACCAGTACGGTGAAGCCTGCAGCGAGACGTCATCGAGGAATAATCCCCGGTCGTTAAAATTATCATCTGTAGTGATATTCCAACGAATCCAGATAGTATTTTCTGGATCATTGTATTCACGCAGATCATAGAAAAACCGGTGCCAGCGATTAAAACCGTTTAAGACTTCAAGCTCAGTCCAGTCATTTCCATCTATACTTAGTTCTACATGACAGAAGTCCCTGTCCGGCTCAAGCTCAAACGCTCTCCAACCCATCAGGGTAAGTGTTTCAGCGTTTTCAGGAACATCAATCTCAAGTGTCAGAGTGCCGTTCTCACCGCATGGAATATATGTTTCATTCGCACTTTTCAGGCTAAGACTTCCATTATGACAATCCAGCGAGGTATATACCCAGGGGAAATCGCCCTCGGATGACCATCTATCGGGAAGTTGCGCTGTTTCGAACTCATCTTTCCAGACCTGTGTGGCTGAATCGCCTTCTACAACGATGGGGATGAGATTGGGATTGCATGGAAAATCTTCCGCTCCTGGAACATACAGGTGATCCCATTCCATTCTATAGGGTATAAAACCAACTGACCAGATATCTAACTTGTAATGTCCATTTGGCCATCTCAGGTATGACCTGCCATCGTCTACATCAAGTGTATCTATCCACCAGTCATCATAGTGCATCACAATTGTTGCGGGAATATCATTTTCTTCAGGATCCTGGATATGAATATTTATATATTCGCGTGGTAACCGCTCCAGGCTAACATGATGTTCTGAAATTATTGTTTCATGTACTGTTACCATTGACGTATTTGGTTCATATCCCCATGCACGGACAACAACCTGGTATCCATCAGGCATCAAAGCTCTTCGATGAACACCAAAAACAGGATCAGTCATCCGTGGTTTGAGGTAGCCATCATGGTGCTCAGGTAGATAAACTTCCGCTACCATTGGATCACCATTTTCATCTGTAACAGTAACCTTTAGATGTCCGCGTACACCATATCCGATGAAAGTCTGGCTTGCATAAGCACGATGCATCAGGTACCAGATTGCCGGTAGAACTTCATCGATATACTGTGCCAACTCATCACATCCTGGTTGATTGTCCTGCAGTTCTGTCTGCATGTTTATCCAACCACCCTCAGCATACATCCAGTCATGCATTTTTCCATTACGGCCAACAGAGGGATAATTTATGAATGGCGGGTATGTATCCATGCTTGAAATATACTCATCTGCTATGCTGTCTATTATATTAAAATCAGGGCTTCTTCGTGTTAGGGTATCAGGATATACATTCCAGCCCCAGGGCCACATCACTGTACGATCATAAGTTCCTGTCCTGGAATCATGAAACGTTGCGCTGTAAAGAGGACGGATTTCTCTGCAGAAATCTCGAATAACTCGAGTTTCCGATTCACTGAAGGGGTGTTCACCTCTATAATAGTCAAATGGTTCTGTTAGATTATAATTCTGATAAAGTGTGTCTCCATGAAAAAAGTTGATGTCCCAGTTCCTGTTGAGGTCTACACCGTCTATATCATCGCCCCAACCAACATGGTAATCGAATACTCCATTTCCATTGGCATCTCGTTTGTTTTTCCTGAACGATTGGTCAGGTCCCTGCTCCAGGCAGTCATCACCTTCTCCCCAGACAACGGTTACTCCATCGGGATTCTGGAGGGGAACAAAATAAACTTCAGTGTTTTGGCGGATGCTTCTGAATTCAGGTCTAGGGTTGTTCAGCAGAGTATCCATCGCCTGCATCACAAGTTCAATACCGGTAACCTCTTCGGCATGCAGCGGACCGAAGATAGCAACAACCGGACGGTCATAATCTGTGTACGCATCATCAGAAATTTTAACAGAATAGATCGGCCATTGATCCACCTGACTGTAGCCGATGGTGTCGATCTTGACTCGTTCGGGCCAATCGGTTTCCTCCTGCATCGTAAACATCATCTCATAGATTTCAGCAAGAGGATGATAACAATCGGGAAGCGGCTGGGCTGTAACAATGGGAATCAGAAACAACAGGGAAAGAAAAAATGTCAGCGTTTTCATGGCAACCTCGTCTTAGGATACCAGAAAAATAGGCTAAATGATCGCACGAATCAAATTAATCAAGTAGTTTTTGCATTTTTTAACCTAATCCTGCCTGCGCCAAACTCTCCGTTCGGTCTTGCCAATATATTCGATCTATCGTACGTTTTACCATTATGAAACGACAAAGACCATTGCACTGCCCAGTTATAATTATTGCTTTTCTACTTTCCCCACTCCTTGTTAATGCTGATCCTCTACCGGAATTTGATCCGCTGGGAGCGAGATCGGTGGCGATGGGGGGAGCTACTGCTTCGTTAACCGGAAGTCCATTGACATGTTACCACAATCCGGCGGGAATAGTCTGGCAGCTAATTACCGGTGGAGTGGGAATCCAACCAGTCAGTTTCAGCGAGTATCCAAAGAGTTGGTGGCTGCATCTTTATAACCGTACAACGGAATATGGTTTCCCGTTATCTCTTGTAGCTGGTGGTTGGGATGCCCCAACATTCGATGGAAGCCGCAGGAACATGTTTATAGGTATGCCATTGGCTTACAAACTCTCACCTTATTCACCTGCCGCTGTTGATCTGAAATGGGCGTTCGAGCGTACCCCGGATGGAACCTGGATCGCCGGAGTACCGATGGATTTCGGATTTATGGCACGAACGGATCGTGGTGCGAACATTGGCTGGGTATTTCGTAATGTAACTCTTGGTCCGAACCGTTTTGAAAGTTTTAAAACACGTATGGATTACGGGATTGCTTACGAAATGGGTATTGCAACGATGAGTATTTCCAGCACCGCTGAGAGCATCCCGGAAGCCCGTGAAAACTATAAGGACAGGTATCGTCTCGGTTTTGAACTTGCTTCAAATCCTCAAGTGGTCTTTCGTGGCGGATTTGTGCACTGGGAAGGTGATGAATGGTACACTGGGGGAGTGGGTTTAAGAACAGCCGAAGGGGGGATGTATGTCGACTACGCGGTTGTCTACGATACTGCCGATAAAAATTACACCCATTTCCTGCAGTATATTTACATGATACGTCCGAGAAAGTGACCGTAGATAGAGAATTTGAGAGAAGATAGGTATTGTTTGTTGATTTATGAATTGATGTAAACAGGGTTAACTTGTACGTATATGAGTAATTAAGAGTTTTCGTAGATATGTATTTGCCAGATTGATAAATAATACCATACTACCGACTCTCCAGAAGAATAATCATCCCTTTCCGATTACACCAACGCCTCGGCTTGCCGTTGCTATCACCTTCAAATAGTATCATCTTTCTTAGTTATGAAAGTATCTTCAGTATATTCTGATTATGTTGATTCAGGACGAAATATTCTTTTCAAATATTAACGGAGAGTCATGATGAAAATACCGTACAGGCACATCATGGTCGGCGGGGAAACCTTTCGTATTCCCGATTTCGGGAAGATGTTCAGGGGTGGGCCGATTGTCTTTGTGCTGGCTGCATTAATCCTCTGGCTTTTAAGCGGGATTTATATCGTTGGTCCCGACGAGGCCGGTGTAATTCGTACATTCGGAAAACTGACCCGGGTAACATCATCGGGTCTAAACTATCACCTTCCTTTTCCGATAGAAGTTGTTAATAAACCGAAAGTAACCCAGGTTAAACGTATTGAGATTGGTTACAGGACTATCGGGGGTGAAGGTACCGGCAGGTTCAGGGCGGTTCCCGAGGAATCTATCATGCTAACCGGTGGGCTGAACATGGTGGATATCGACCTGATTGTTCAGTATAAGATTGCTGATCCGGTGAAATACCTGTTTTATGTTCGAGATGTCCCCACGACTATCCGGGTAGCGACTGAGGCTGTTATCCGCCAGATTGTCGGCCTTCATCAGATTGATGAAGCCCTGACAACGGGAAAAGGGATGATCCAGGCGGAATCACAGCTTCTCTTGCAGGAAATACTGGATAGTTACGAATGTGGTGTGCAGGTAGTTCAAGTACAACTCCAGGATGTTCTTCCACCTCAACAGGTAGCCGACGCTTTCCGTGAAGTAGCTTCCGCCAAGGAAGATAAAGCCCGCCTGAAAAACGAAGCCGAGGGTTATTGGAACAACCTTGTCCCTAAGGCCCGTGGTGAAGCGAAGGAGATGATTCTCCAGGCCGAAGCGTATGCCGCTGAACGTGTTACCAAGGCTGAGGGTGATGCTGAAAATTTCCTTGCTGTTCTAAAAGCCTACCAGAAAGCACCAACTGTGACGCGCAAAAGAATGTTACTTGAAACCATGGAAGATGTGTTACCCGGGTTAAATAAGTACATCCTTAAAACCCAGGCAGGAGGGGACTTGATCAATATTGTGGGACCTGGAATTCCGGCTACCGGCGTTAAAAGCGGCCAGGGAGGTGGACGATGAAAAGCAGAACTTCAATATATATAATCGGCCTATTCCTGGTAATTCTTATAATCGGGCTGGTCACATACCAGGTAGATGAAACCGACCAGGCAATTGTCCTGCAGTTTGGAAAACCATTAAGAACTGTAACAAGCGCAGGATTGCATTTTAAACTGCCGCCTCCGTTCAACTCGATAGAAAAATTCGAAAAAAGACTCCTGATTTATGACTCTGCGCCAAATATTGTGGTGACTAGAGATAAGAAAAACCTGGTAATTGACTCTTTCGCGCGTTGGAGAATTATCGATCCCCTGAAATTCCGCCAGACAGTCAGAACAGAACCTGGCGCGCAATCAAGGCTTGATGATATTATCTATTCAGACCTTTTACGGGAGCTGGGTCAGCACGATCTCGAGGATATTGTCGGTATTAATCGTGATTCCATTATGGTTATAGTCACACATGGCTCTAATGAAAAGGCCGTAGATTACGGAATTGCAATTCTTGACGTAAGGATTAAGCGGACCGATCTACCTGAAGAAAACGAGGAGGCAATCTTCCGCAGGATGCGTGCGGAACGTAACAGGATCGCAAATCTTTACCGAAGTGAGGGTGAAGAAGAGGCGTTAAAAATTCGTGCTGAGGCTGACAAAGAGGTAAAAGTGATTCTGGCAGATGCTTATAAAGAATCCCAGATAACTCGTGGTGTAGCGGAAGGTAAGGCGATAAAAATATATGCCGACGCATTTAACAAAGATCCGAACTTTTACGATTTCTCCAGGACGCTTGAGATGTACCGGAAAACACTGGATGAACAGACGACTTTAGTTCTTCCACCAGATACAGAACTGTTTAAATACCTGAAATAGCATTGGAGATCAATCGGTTCTTACATGGAAAATGATTCTGTAAACCGTTTACGCTGGATTCGATTGAAACCGGGCAGTTTCGGTGTGTTCAGCAGCGAAATTATGTTTGCTCCCGACAAGCTTACACTGGTTGTCGGACGCAATGAAGCTGGAAAAAGTACGCTTGTTTCTGCGTTGCTGGCGGCGATGTATGGTTTAAATTTCGACAAACGTCGTACTAAATCCGACTTCCGCCCATTTGCCGGGGATTTTGAACCGTGGAGTGGTGGTTCATTCTCACTTGAGCTTGAGCTAAGATGGGGTGAATACAACCTGCTGGTAAACCGTGATTTTCGTGAAAAGACCTTAAAGGTTTATAAAAACGGTATTACCGAAATCTCCCAGGAATACGCTGCATCAAAAAATCGTGACACTTTTGGTGAGACTCTCACCGGTGGTTTAAGTCCTTCAGCGTTTTTGCGAAGTTTC
>JANQEY010000285.1 GCA_028278125.1 bacterium
CCCGGGTAAACGCACCCGGGTTTTATATATCAACAAACCACTATTATTCTATCCCTTGGATTTTTCAACATTGGCCAGGAAAGTATTGATATACTTTGATTCTGACCATGAAGCATTGATCCATTTGTAACATGCGTCACCGGGCATTTTTTTCGTCTTGTTCATAAACCAGTCGGAATACGCCGGGACAAACTGGTTCAGGTATTCGAGGCGACGGCTTGCCCTGTCCTTAACGGAATAATCATCGCCCTTTGATGCTTTCTGGTAAAGGCCATAAGCGATTACGTATACCAGCTTATCGTCATATTCAAGACCACGGCCACCGGAACATTCATCCCCTGCGGATTCATAGATCTGTCCCATGATAAAATCAGCGGCGGGGGGATTATTTCCCTTATCTCTTGCTTTGAGCACCCATGAACGTGCCGTGGTGAATTTTTTCAGGAGTCGGTAGTCGTCTGCGATTGACAGATGAGTCTCTACATTATCCGGATCGAGCTCAAGGATAGCCTTATGAGTTTCGATAGCGTCAGCAAGTTTATTCAGGTTTTCCTGTGCTGATGCCTTGTATTGCATAGCCTGCTTGTCAACAAGCTCCAGGCCTACCATCTCGTCTACCTGTGCGATAACCGCATCGTTCATGTCCTGCTCAACGTATGCAATGATCAATTCGAGATGTTTATTAATATCCTGGGGATTAGTCTCGATATCATCCTCGAGACTCTTTATATATTCTGATGGATCACGGAATTGGCGGAGAAGGCTGGTGAGCCTGTCCTTTGTTTCCAGGTCGCTGGGATTTGTTTCGACAACCTTCTCGTAACTTGCGATGGCTTCTTCACCCCTGCCCAGGAGTTCGAGAATCTCACCCTCTTTTTTCACGTATTCAATTTCTTCAGGATTACTCTTGATAGCAATTCGATAGTGTTCCAGGGCTGTATCATATTGACCCTGCGCCTTGAGATAAAAACCATAAGTAGCATTGAGGAAAGGATCTTCAGGATGGTATTCAAGTCCCATCTGTAATGTTACCTGGGCGCTGTCAACCTGGTCGGTTTCCATAAATGTCTGGTAGATCCTAGCCCAATCGTTGTACTCATGTTTCACATCGAGTTCAACAACTTTCCAGAAATACTCACGTGCCTTGTCCCAGTTACTTTCCTTTATCTTGTCAAAGGCAAACATCCGCCATTTTTTCAGCTCTTTTTCATTCACTTTCGCAATGGAATCCTGCTGGGCGGCGATCTGTTCCGGGGTAAGCTGAGGTGTTACCTGCTGTGGAACAGCACAACCCATAATCCAGGATACTACTATAGTGAAGATCAACAATAAAAACACCGATCTCTTTATCATCACCACTTCTCCCTCCTGAGAATATATATGTGATTATTAACTATGTTAAATATTATCGTTTCCTGCGTACAAACCATTTTTCAGCGGCAGTCCAACCAAACTGGAAGCCCCAGATCATTTCACGGGCACCGATCTTATCCTGATCACCACGATAATCAAATGTAAACGCGATATCAAACATACCGTTGACAGTTTTAACAGGAATTCCAGCACCAATCGCAGCGCCGATTGTAGTCAATTTCTCGTCGTTTATTTTCAGGTAATGGTCGGAATATCTCAAACCAGCCCTGTACATCCATTTCTCATACCATGGATCCAGTGGACCCCTGAGTGGAACTCGCTCTACCCCAATTGACGACTGGATTGTATTCGTATATGCTTCGGGATCATCCCATCCGGGAGTAACATCTTCCCACATTTCCATACCAAAATCAAATCCGCTCTTCCATCGTCCGAATAACTTTGAAACACCGACATTAAATGCGAATGGCAGTTCAAAATCGGGATCATCAACACTGACTGAATCACCACCTTCATACTGGATGGATGTATCTACCTTCAGGTTGACTGGCAAATTCGCAGTTGCTGCAACGGACCAGGTGTCCGTCAGATCGGCCTGAAAACCTGCGCGAACGCCATACCCGTAAACCTGGCGTCTTTCACTCCTGCCTGATTTATAAAACGCGTCGTTGTCAAAATCAATAATCTGGATATTGTCAAACTGTCCGAAGTAAACGTCGCTGGCAAGCCCGAATGACAGCACCTTATACCTGGCAGCGAGGTTGATGCCTATCCTGGATAGTCCTCCCTCACCCTGGAATCTCTCCAGGTATCTTTCATCCTCTGGTCTTCCCTGTTCAGGATCAGCTTCCCAGGTAACATTTTTACTCAAGTAGAAATTATAGTCAGTCAGCGCATCGTATTGTACACCAACGGCAAAGGTCTTATAAATAGGTGCCGAAATTGCCATCCCGGGAATAATAAATTCTTCGCTGTCATCAGATGCAAAGTCATCCTTGGCATGACCACGCCGTAAAATTGCCGCAATAGTATACCTGGCATGACCGGCATTATACCATGTCGCGGGATTTAATCCATGGAAATAGAGCGAATCACCCATAGCGATACCGGTACCAGCCATACCTGCCGATCTAATTCCACCGCCGTAATTAAATAGCCCCAGTCCCCTGTTTGCAAAAATCGATTCAGCTAAGGAACAGTTTGAGACAACAAGGAGAATTAAAATGAACGGTATGATAAATTTCTTCATTATAGTTCAAATCCTGTATAAACAATACGGAACTTCGGGCGTACGGCATTTTCAGCGGTTACATCATAGAAGAGACGTCGTCCTATCTGGTAAAAATACTGGCTGGTTCTTACCGCTACACCATGATTGTCTTCGGGGCTTGCAAGCCATAATCTCGCCAGGGGCGTTACATCCAGCCTGACAAGATTTGTATCGCTGACTACTTCATAAAAGACATTGATCGGGAATGTGCCTATTTTCGCGCTGTCAGGTTCATCAAACCAGTTTTCAACAATATCGTAGGGTACAAGGATATCCGTATTGCCAAACAGCTCGGGTGTTTCCTCATCAAAATAGACCATCAACTCAACTTTGTTGATACTTACCGCTTCGGGGAGTATCTCTTCAAAATTGTTCCAGAAGAGCATTGTTCCCAGGTAACCCTCTGAAAGATAAAGTCTATCATCACGATGTTCACTTATATCATCTACAAGGAACGTTGTCAGATCCGCATAAACAGTATCGGTAAACACTGAATCCGTTTCAGTCGCAAGGTCTGTATGAATCCCATGAACAAGAATTCGTGGCAATTTGTCGGCACTGCTCGCTGAACGTGAAACGATATTCTTCAGGAATGCCGCGTTGTTGTCCGGTACAATTCTCAAACCATACGCAAGGCTGATAACCTCCTGGGCCCCTGTTGTATCATCCTCCACCAGCACCGTATCTCCGTCGATCCACCTGCTGAGTGTAGTTGAATCAATGGCCACCATCACGGAATCGTATGATTCCGCAGATCCGAACAGGGCTGTATCAATTGGTGTGAGCGCCAGGGAATCTTCGTAAGTGTAATCCAGCGGATCCCAGTCTTCATCAATCCTGTAGACTGTAGCATTCCAGGGTGTAAAATCGGTTGTTTCAGTTGAGTCAACAAATCCAAAACCATAGAGCCACAGTTCGGCGGAAGTCCACTGTATGGCAACACTTGTATCCGTAGTATCCGTGAAGGTTTCAAAGTTATCGAACAGGACTAAAATATCGGAAACAAAGCCGTTTTGTTGTCCCAGGGGCAGGTTTGCAGGTGAAGATTTAAATATATCGCCGGAGATCATAGTTGCAGAACTGTCGATATAAACCAGCGTATCGTAAAGAATTCCCTTTAAATCATCGTCTACCAGGCCGCTGCCTACCTCCCTGTCATATTGAGCGCAACTCATAAACAGAACAGATATTAACAGCCAGGCAGCAAGAAGTATCCTTTTCATCCACGAATCCAGCAAATTTGGTAATTTCAATGTATTATCAGTAAGTATATCATACTAAATAATAATAAATAACTAAGAATGGTTATTCCATATATTTAGTAGAATTTAAAAGACGCAATGTATATCTACCTCAATAAGTAGTCAAGCCATCAGTTAAAGCTCTACACGCTCTTGCCGGTTATAATGTTCCTCTTGATAAAGTGGAATAGTGATAATTTTGATGAGTCCGAATTATTATATAATAAAATTAAGTTTCCTTCCACACACTCCGCATGTATTTCCTATTAATCCTGACACGTTCACGGAATATCCGGACCTCTGAATTACAACTGATCCACATCCCGGGCAGAGAGTATCCGCGCCATTTGAGGTCATCATATTTCCTATATATACATATGACAGGATTTCTTTCGCTTTTTCATAAACCTGGCGGATAAATCCGGGCTCGGTTGGCGGCTGCCCCCATTTGAACCGGGGAGAATACCTGGAAATATGAAGAGGAATATCCCTATCAATGTCTGTTATCCATTCTACAAGCTTTCGAAAATGATCCATGTTATCGGCTAATCCTGTTACTACAAGGTGGGTAAGTTCAAGGTGGATACCAGAATTATACATAGTTGCGATAGTTCTTTTGATCGCTTCCAGGTCGGCGTTTGAATGTTTCCTGTATAATTCAGGCTCAATAAATTTCAGATCGATATTCGCGGCGTCAACAAGTGGTAGCAGTTTTTCCAGAGGTTTTTCCTCAATGTACCCATTTGTCACCAAGACATTAAGCCCGCCGTACTGCTTAACCAGGGGCATTATATCCAGCAGGTATTCGTACCAGATCAAGGGTTCGGTATAGGTATAAGATAACCCGATGGAACCATTTGTCATGGCATGTTCAGCAAGTGTTTCAGGTGGGTAATATCGTGTGGAAGCTTTTGATTGAGATATTTCACAATTCTGGCACCAGGAACATGTCAGGTTGCAGCCATTTGGTCCCGCTGACCAGATTACCTTTCCGGGTGCAACATGGTAGAGCGGTTTCTTCTCAATTGGATCTAGATGTAACGCTACAGTCTCGCCGTAGTTTGTTGCAATCAGTTGTCCATTTTCGACAGTTCTGCCCTGGCATAATCCCGTCTGCCCCTCCCTGAGTTTACATTTGACGGGACATATTTCGCAGATAGTTCTTTCCTTATCCTGAGAATAGAATGGGACTTTTATTACAGGTTTCATTCGCTCCCACACAATAATTAATTATAAACTTAAAATAATATATACCACTAGAGAAATAAAAACCCCTGCTAAAAAGCAGGGGTTGAAATAATCTTTTGTAAAACAATTTATTTCATCAACACCAGTTTTCTAACTTCACTGATTGGGCCCGCTTCAAATCTCAGGAAATACATCCCGCTTGACAGTTCCGATCCATCAAACGTGATGGAGTGACGTCCTGCGACCATCTGTCCGGACGCCAGTACTCCAACTTCCTGTCCAAGCAGGTTATAGATACGTGCGTTAACCTCTACCCTGTTCATCAGGGCAAAGTCAACCGTTACAACCGGGTTGAACGGGTTTGGATAAGCCCCGTTGAACGCCCATTCGAGGGGAACAGATACAAGATCATCATCAAGATCATTGGTAGTAGTATCAGGCAACAGCATCTCTACCGGAATATAGTTGTTCTCACCGTCGCATGCATCGTTGTTAAAGCCCAGGTACAACCGGTATGTATCATAAGGCAGATCTGAACCGTAGAAATCCAGGTTGATGGTTTCAGTAGAATCGGAATCCAGTGAACCATCCGGATTCTCCACTGTGAAATACTCAATATGATCATCGAGCAGCCATACCTGGATACCGTCAGTCGGATCATAATCGACAACCGAAGCTATAGTCCAGACATATGGATTCCAGTGCGGAGAAATCGCTGCACCGGCGATAACCATGTCACCCGGAACGGTTTCGTAAGTATACAGCATCTGTGTTTCACCCGTCTCCGGATGCATCCGGTAGATATAGGTGGTTGTTTCACCACGGGAACGGCCGATGAAATAGAGATTATAACCAGCTCCGTCCTCAGCGTACCAGGAAGCACCACGGGCTGAATACTCATTGCCATATTCATAGACAATTTCGCCATCACGGTCTACACCACGAATTTCTGAACCGTGATCACCCAGCCAGAAGAGGTCATGATCTGGATCATAGGCCACAAACCTTGCCGGGTTCAGAGGAATTTCCCATGAATCTACTAATTCGACAGCAGTAACATTGCCACCAATCATCACAAACTGCATCTGGTAAAGTTTATCCTCGTCGGCGCCATACAAATATTCACCATCCCAGGCCATACCTAGAATACCGGTGTTGCTTCGTTCTTCCACCGGGATGGGCTGATCAAAGGATGCAATAAATTGGCCGTAACGATCATACTGGTAGAACTTGTTCGGATCACCGGGATTCAGATTATTCGATCCTGACACTATAAAGTATTTATCGGTAAATACCAGGCCGTTGTGATGAGTTTCCGTTTCTTCAAGGCCAAATTGATATGCCCAGTCAAATGGACTGAACAATTCATCCAGTTCGTTGTCACCTTCAACCTCGTGGAAGGCTTCACCCGTAATTGGAGGTACGGGCGGTGGGTCCTGGAAGAAAACATAAGCTGAATATGATAGGATCCCCGCACCGGGATTTGTCAGGTCAAGCCCAACAGATGTCTGTTCATCCGGGAATATTTCAATACTGATCTCACCCGGATCGAGGGCAATTTCAGGATGCAAAAGTTCGATCGCAACATTTGTAGTTTCATCTTCTGCAACGGTAATCTCCATTCCCCAGAAATCGTTGTAACATTCAACTTCACAGGCAAGTTCATGATTTCCGATTACAACTTCATCGATGAAGAAATACCCCTGGTCGTCGGTAAGAGCTGTATACAGGTAATTAGGATTATGTACCAGAACACCCTCTATTGGATTACCAGTCCTGATGTCTGTTACTGTTCCCTCGACCATCCCGGTAATCTGGGCAACGTTTGTTGTAAAGAGAATAGCCCGTTCATCCACAATTTCTGCAGCTCCCGGGAATTCCTGGTTATAGTAATTCAGGAGGATTCCGTCTGACTGGTTACCATTTTCGATTCCCGTCGTCCAGTAACTGAGGTCATATTGCATATGGGCATGACCACCGACATAATGTGAAATATCCTTATATTGGAAAATAAAATCATTATCCCATGTATAATTGGGACGTGCCTCGATGCTATAGAATACTACCTGGAATGTAATTTCCTCATTATGTCTGAAATCATACCATTCGACAATATACCGGCCATTGGGTTGGTCATAGTAAACGTAAACATCACAATCACCACCTGTAGTCCTTAGTTCATCCCAGTACGGTGCGATCATATAATCAGGACCTAGAGGTGTCGGTATCGTAAAGTTCCTGGCAGAATACATATCAGCCTGGTTGCCCATAGCCAGCCAGCCATTTGTACAGACAGTTATCTGGTCAAATGTTTCACCGTAATACTGGATATGGAAATCATCAGGCAGATCCACAACAACAGATTCGTCATCATTTTCAGAGGTATCATTGAGATCTAGTGGAGTGCCATCGTAATCACTATCTGGATCAGTGGGACATATTTCGATCCAGTCATATTCCGGTGCCAGCTCAAAATCAGTATCGGTATCGTCAAAAGCGTAGTAGCCATAGTTATCCGGTCCTGCCGGATCGGTCGAAGCTTTACTTCCAAGAGTAATGTTTATCCAACATGTATCAACCTGGCTGTCTTCCGTGGTAATCACAAGTTTGGCTGAGGCGTTACGTCCGGGAATCGTATTCTCATGTGCTTCAATATCAAATGAAGTGCTAACATCCGTATCACCTATATCCATTGCAGCGAAATCGCCATTCGGTTGAGTTATCACGAGGAACGGATCAGCGCTGATCAGTACAGCATCCGAGGATGATGCATCGCTTCCACCAACGTTTATTACCTCCACTGTAATTGTTGCAGCATCTCCGGGATCTATATTATCTGCACCATTTATTTCTACCATTGCAAACATTGGAGCGTTTACAGAGACAGGGAAACTATCCATGTAATCCATATCGCTAGTAGCAAACTCGATATCAAAATGCATGATCCAGTCATGCTGGGCTTCCGGGGCGATTTCTACAAGGATTAATCCATCACCAACCCCAGATGCACCTGAAGAAATTGATCCAAAATCACTTGTTCCCGTTATGTTGGTTACCCAATCTTCATCAGATGTTACTGTGGCTTCAATCTCATCGAGGTCACTTTCACCGAAATTCCTTGCGGTTATTACCAGGCCAACTGTTTCCCCAGCTTCCGGGATACCATTGCCGTTACCAATAGTCCCGTCAGCCCCGTCATCCTGGAATTCAATTGTATCATATCCTATTCTCGATAACGCGGAAACAACACCAACATCAACCTGGGTGGGTGCATAATGCTGTTTGCTGACCGTTAATACCGCGTCACCTGTATATCGAATAGGAACATCAAGAGTTACCTGTCCATTTGAATCGGTATAGCCAATAACTACAACATCCTCGTCCCCATCAACTTTGTACATTGTAACCCAGGCGTCTTCGACCGGGTTACCGTCAGCCTCAACTAATACATCGTAACTGTTCTGACCCAGCTCGATCTCTTCTACAGCCGTTACATCAAGTACTTCCGGGATTGAGGTCCACACATATACCAGTGGATCACCCATCATGTTATACCAGTCGCTGAAGTCGTGCATATCGTTATCTTCAAGACCGTTAAAATTAACCCAGAGGTTGATTTTTCCCATCAGCACCATATCACCGATTGTAGGCATTCTAAGACCGAACATTGCCCAGGCGGAACCACCACTCGCGGGATTGTTGAACTTCGGATCAGTCCCTGATGTAGCCATTCCAAATGCACCGATAGCTCCCCTGGCGGATTGCCCCGATCCTGCACGCATATAATATTCGTTGATCCCGGTACCGCTTGCCCAATTACCTGTTCCACAAGTAACATCGATTACAACCGGCAACATATCTTCATTTGATAAATTTGAGATATCGGTATCATCAAGGCCAGAACCAAGCCATCCACGAGCGCCATAAAAACTGACACCATCATTGATCCTGTTTATTGCTGTCCCATTACCAATCACCCATGCAGTATCTACCTGGGTGTAGCCAACATTCAGCATCGCATGGCGCATATAACGCATTGTTTGAATCTTTGATATTCCCCCGAAGTTTGAAGAAACATTGAGCATCCCGCGCAAGTACCAGTCCGTATTGTCGAAATCGATATCGCGTTCATACTCCAGCACCTTATTTGTATAAGTAGCAGCATGAGTAACGTTGCTGACAGAAATTCTGCCTACTCCAACATCAGCCAGGTCATCGTTCCCGGCGACCTCAGAATACGGCTGATCACCGTTCCATCCTCCAACCGGAACAAAAAATGTTCCGCTATTGTCACCAATAATGACGATATAATCAAACTTATGTTCCGACTCCTCCCAACGATCATGAAGTTCACTTTGGATACCACCTGTAGTCCAGCTACCGACGTCATCATCTGTCAGAAATTCAAGGGTCCACCCCTTCTGCCGTTTCCATTCAAACCATTCTTCCATCTCATCCCAGAGATTGTCATCATTCTCCATGATTACCTGGACTTTGCCACGGTAAAGCACATATTCATCAAGTTCATCCTCATCCCAGTCGAGGAAAGTTCGGTAGATCGGAACCATGGCTTCGCTGATGTGAGTGGGCCAGTAATCGAGGGTATTGCGCTCATCTTCGCCTTCATAAGAAATATCAACATCAATATTACTGTAAACTCGAACTTCGCCACGATATGGATTGACTTGAACAGGGTATGTCACCAGGTTGGCAACACGGAAATTATGAAGAATCGCCGGAGAACCTATTTCCGCAAGGTTTCCAGGGAACCAGGTATCTTCCAGTTCCGCACGGTTATATCCCCGGTATTCACCGTCGCCGGAAAAAATTGCGTAATCAATATCGGTGTAGGTTTCATACTCGGCATCTAATACTTCAACAGTCACACCACCACGGGGGGGGAGCCTGAAGAGTGAACTTGCCACCGGAACACTTGGGTAACCTTCTTCTTCCACCCTTCCACTGGCAAAATATTCCGTCATTAAGACCGGTTGATCGTTTTCACCAACCTCGAGCCAGGATGGCTGAGATATTCCAAGTCTCAGCTCCATTCCATTTTCACTAATAACTCTATTCTCAATAGTAATTGGTTGTAACTGTGAAGTGCTCATCAGCTCAGTATCGGCGGCGTAGATACTGCCGACAGCGGCAAGTAAAATAATTGTAATCGGGATCAACAACCTCATTTTGTGGCCTCCGTAGCAAAAATACTAGTAAATCTTCTGAACTAAGAAAGTTAATGCACCATAACAAATATTACAACTCGATGGTAGGAAAAAACCTGACAGATGCTCCATAATATAAAACCAACAATAGCCTCATATTTCTCACAATATCTTTATTATCATATTCTTGCGAACATTTCATAATGACAATTAGCTTTCTATTGTTAACATGAAACTATAACATACGAAAAATCCAAATGCTGATTAGGTAATCAAAAGAGAATAGTTTTTCACCATTTTTGAGGATTACAATTCAGCAGGGGTAGCCTGGTGTCATTTCAATAGCAATTCAATCGGCAGGTTTAACGGTAGGCGGATTTTTTCCTCATCCCTGTTTGTCGAGATCAGGTATCCATATTTTAAGGCGTGATCCATCAGATTTGCGGTTATCTCTACATCCATTCTGCAATACTTCTCAATTTCCTCGATTTTGCCCTCATTCCACCATTTGAGCGCCATTAGACCGTCAGCGCTTTTCGGAGAGTTTAACGTTGCTGATCCAAGAGTATCCAGTTTGACACGATGACCATTCTGCCGTTCTATCTCAGCAAGAAGGTCAAGCGACGGCAAGCTACCAAAATCTTCACCCGAATAACCACTTAGTACTACGTAATCAAATCTTTTCGAGTTATAGCCGACAACTAATTCGGCAGATTTTAACCTGTCAATCAAATCGAGTATATTATCTTCATAATAAGTTGAAAATTTATCATTCTTCCTTTCATAAATAACACCAAGTGATACACGCATTAAATGTGCATTGTGCCAGCCACCCACTTTAGCAGCAGATAATTGTGTTTCAAGGTCAAAAACAACTATATCTCTACCTTTGGTCAGCGGCAGTTTATTTTTATATGGCTCGATGATTTTTTCGATATTCTTTTCCGGCTTTTTCTCTTTCTTCCTGGCTTTGATTTCATTATCCCTGTCATCAGTTGATTCAACAGATGTTTCAGTTGCTGGCTTTTCATCCGGAATCTCCAGTATTTCTTTGCAGGTGATATGTTTCAGGAAACTGACGCATCCGTTTTTATCCAGCGGAATATTCCCATGCCCGCATTTTGGTGAATGGATACAAGAGGGGCAGCCATCTTCGCACTCACAATCCTCGACTAACGCGATCACTTTATCCAGCAGTTTATCAATACTGTGAAAAGCCTTGTCAGCCAGGCCGACACCTCCAGGATGACCGTCATATAGAAATATCGCGGCAGTTTTCAAATCCGGGTGCATGGTGAAACTTATTCCACCCACATCATTTCTGTCACACAAAGCAATCAATGGAATTAAAGCGAGAGATGCGTGTTCTGTTGCATGTAACGATCCCATCTCATGATACTCACCTGCAGCAAGTCCTTCTGAAGCAAGGACTTCAGGTTGGATCCAAAGCCCAATAGTTTTATAGACAACAGGAGGAAAATCGAGTTCATGACTGTCTATTTTCTCTTTTGTGGCGTTACTCCTGCGTTCATACCCGGTAACTTTTTCGGTAACCTTCAGCAGACCAAGGCTGACCGTGTACCTCTCCTTTTCTACGGTATTATATACTTCAAGTATCTCGGTCTCTTTCTCGGTTTTTGCCCTTGTGTAGTAGCTGACTGATTTTTTACGAACCTGGACCTCACCTTTACCCAGGTCAAGTTTATTCACGTAGTAAGTTTTCCCCTGGTGCAGGTAAATAGCCCCGTCATGGCATTCCGTCATCGCTTGCAGACCGCTGACATGCCCAACCAGCCGTCCCCCGGTTTTTTCAATAATCGGGTACGATTCACCAGCTCCCCTGATATTCAGTTCGCTGTGAGGACGGGATCTTTTACTGAACCAGACCTGACCTTTCGCCGCTTCAGCGAGAACACCATCATCTACCAACTCATTAAGGAGGTTTCTATTTTTTTCCAGGTCGTATTCTTTTTCATCAAGTCTCAGTGGAACTTCCTGTGCAGCACAGGCAAGATGATTTTTCAGCAGGTACAGGTTTGATTTATCAACAACGGCTTCCTCGGCGGAACGCCGGAAAAAATCTTCCGGGTAACGCATGAAATACTGGTCCAGTTGATCCTGCTGGGCGATAAGAAACACGGCCGATTCTTTGCTGCCCCTTCCTACCCTTCCAGCCCTTTGCCACGTGTTGGTGATTGTTCCGGGATAACCGACAAGGATACAGACATCAAGTCCACCAATATCAATCCCCATTTCTAGCGCTGAAGTAGAAATAACACCTTTCAAATCACCTGATTTCAGACTCTTTTCAATCTCGCGGCGTTCTGATGGTAGGTACCCGGCACGGTAGGCGCGTATTTGATCGACAAGGTCGGGTTCACTCTGAATTGTCCATTGGTGGATCAGTTCTGTAATCTTCCTCGCCTTAGTAAAAAGAATTGTCTTAAAGCCGTTATTTATCGCTTCAACAAACAGTTTTACCGCGCTTGTGTAAACATTCCCGATGGGATTGACAAAGAGGATAGTCCTTTTCGCCGTTGGCGCCCCGTTGTTTTCTACAAGTTCAAAAGGACGCCCTGTCAGTGCTTCCGCAAGTTTCTCCGGGTTGGCAATTGTCGCTGAGGTGGAGAAGTATTGAGGAGAAACCCTGTAAAAAGAGGTAATCCTGTTTAATCGCCTCATAATCTGCAGAACATGGCTGCCGAATATTCCCTTGTAGGTATGGATTTCATCAACAACGACGTATTTCAGGTGCCTGAAAAAATCGCTCCACTGTGTATGATGAGCAAGGAAACCGTGATGCAGCATATCGGGATTTGTCAAGAGAATATGAGGTGGATTTTTTTTCAGCTTGGCGCGCTGATTCTGCGTAGTATCGCCATCAAATATAGCAGCCAGTGGTTTTTCCAGCTTAAGAAATGACGAAGCCTGTTTCAGCCTTTTTAATTGATCCTGTGCAAGCGCTTTTAAGGGGAATAACATCAGGGCGTGAGTATTTTCATCCTTGATGATACTTTCCAGGATTGGCAGTAGATAGGCAAAGGTTTTCCCGCTGGCCGTCGGGGTGACAGTTACTACGTTTTTACCATCACGGGAATGGTTTACAGCATCTACCTGGTGGATGTAGAGTGATTTGATTCCGTCTGAGTCAAGTATTTCTTGAAGTTCTCGAGGTAAAGCTGGATTTAGAGAGGCAAAACGTGCTTTTCGTGATGCAAGAATCTTCCTGTATTTCAGATCCTTACTGAATCGATCGTCTTCGCGGATATCTTTTATAAACTGCTGCAGGTTCAAGGATATACTCACAATATTGTAGCTGAATCCAGTACCTGCACAATATGTGCACAAATGTATAGATAAACAACAACAGTCAGCTTAATATAGTTCCACCTCCTATATTGCAGGTGAAGTCGCTATGGTGTCGTCTTCGTAAGAAATCCTACTTGCGAGTCAAGTCGGGTCACCCAGAAGACAATTCATATTTAGTCGCTGCGACTGATAACACTAGAACACAATGACGAGCAATTACTTCATTTATGCTCAATTACATAATTAAATATCATCCTGCTTTGGAGGGAGTTCCATTGCACTTTTTTGTATTGTCAACAACCGGAAACAAAGATATCTTCCCGTTTCAGGTTTTGAGCTGATGTTACTCGACTTACTAATCTAATCCAGTCCCCTCTTTCTTAAAAAAGTACCGGGGTACAGGAATATACAATTTTATTTATGAATGAGGACAAAATGACGATCTCACAACAGATTGCAGATTGGGCGGCAAAAGTAAAATTTGAAGACCTGAACGAAGAATCGATCCAGGCGGCAAAAGTAATCCTTTATGACAGTATCGGCTGCGCGTTTGGCGGATCAAGAACCCATGACGTGGGAATCATGGAAAAATATCTCCGTGGGATGGGTGGTACAGGTGAAGCTACCGTTATCGGCACAGGAGATAAAATACCTGTTCTGAACGCATCGCTTTTAAACGCCCTGATGGTCAGGGCGATGGACTTCAATGATATATACTGGAAACAGGATCCCAGCCATCCGTCAGATATAATTCCCGGTCCCCTGGCTTTAGGTGAAAGGGAAAACAAGACCGGTAAAGACCTGCTGCTGGCAATAGCTGTTGGTCATGAAATCGAAATGCGCTTATGCGAAGCTGGATTCCCGGGCATCCGTGAACGTAAATGGCACCACGCTACTTTAACAGCCTTCGCCTCCCCTGTCGCTTGCGGAGTAATTTTGGGCCTGAACGCTGACCAGATCGCGCATGCCATAGGTATCAGCGGCAGCCGTCATTGCACCCTGGGAGCTGTTACTGCCGGTAAACTGACGATGATGAAGAATACCGTCGATCCACTGGCTACTCAATCCGGTGTCCTGGCTGCTGAACTTGCCGCGGGTGGTTATGAAGGACCTGAAAATGTTATTGATGGGAAAGAAGGTCTATTCGACTGTTACGGTCCGGAATGGAAGCCGGAAATTCTTGTTGACGGTCTTGGTGAAACCTGGCGTATTCCCCAGTGTGGTTTAAAAGCTTTCCCGATTGAAGCACTCAGCCATGCACCATTAACAGCCCTGATAGAGCTGCTGGAAGAACATGACCTCAAGCCGGATGAGATTGAGACAGTCCTGATTGAGACAATCGAACGTGCCGCTGACATTCTCTCCGATCCGGCAAAATATGATCCGCAGACCAGAGAGAGTGCCGATCATTCACTGCCGTATTGTATGAGTGTTGCTATTGTCGACCGCAAAGTTGTACCGCAGAGTTTTGATGAAGAGAAAATCTTTAATCCGCTTGTACGTGAACAATTGAACAAGATCAAGGTTAAGGCAAGGCCTGAATTTGAACCTCTTTTCCCTGAAAAACAACCTAACGAAGTAACGGTAACGACTAAAGATAGCAGGAGTTTTTCCCGTTATGTAGAGTATCCGATGGGTGATCCAAGACATCCAATCAGCGAAAAAGGCCTTGATGACAAGTTTTCCAGCCTGGCGGAGGGAGTTGTAGATTCGGGACGTCAAGCGGACATTAAAGATTTTGTATTCAAGCTCGATAATGATAAAACGACAATTGCCAGTCTTTGCAAACTGCTGGTAAAGAACGTTTAAGATATAGAATGATTATTAATGATGTTGACTAAGTATCATTTAGAGCCCAATTATTATGAATTCAGGTATTAATCTTTAACCCTTTGCGTTGAGAAAGAAATTTCTTATATATTCCTGTCATACCAACGGATTCAGTAAAGAATCATTAGAGATTATCTCAATTTCCTTATAAAAGGATCCTCGTCGGGAGGTAGTATGCGCGAATACACTCTGCATTTCCTCGATAAGCAGATGGAAGAAACCCTTTTGAATAAAGCAAAAGGATTCGAGACCAGTTTAGAAAGTCCCGAAGATTTTATGCAAAGTATCAAGGAATTACTTCCGCTCCATAAAACAGACCAAGACACCTGGAAAACACGGGTTGAAGGTTTGTTTGAAATTTCGGAGCTTCTTTTTGATGCCACACTAAAGAAAGGCAAAGAGAAGGAAGGTGAAACCTGGGACAGGCAGAACATAGTTGTTGAAGCGCAGTTGAGACCCTTCAGCTATTATCACTGGCTGACGGGATCACGTGAACCGGCATCCAATGTCCTCACTCGTGATGACTATTTGAATGATCCTACTACGGCGCTGGTTAAACTTGAGGATGATATTAAATCCCTTTGTGTCCTATTCAGGCGTTTAGAGAATAGGTAGTTTTTAATAAGTTTTCCCAAGCCCCTTGCAACTTTCAAGGGGCTTCTTTTTTAATAGATAGAGTATGATCCACTTACCCGTAGCTGATATCGAAATTTTCTTTCTCTGGCCGGTCCTGGCGGCATTTTTTATTGCCATGTTAAGCTCAACAGCCGGAGTTACCGGCGCCTTTCTCCTACTGCCATTCCAGGTAAGTGTACTGGGCTTCCAGGGACCATCCGTCTCAGCAACCAATCATCTATATAACATTGTTGGCGGGCCCGGCGGGATTCTAAGATATATAAAGGAAAAACGATTTGTTGCCCCCCTGGCGATAGTACTTCTCGCCGGAACAGCGCCCGGCATTATACTCGGGGTATACCTGAGATTGATTCTAATCTCGGACCCAAAACCTTTTAAAATATTTGTGGGAATTGTTTTATTGTTCCTTGCGGTGATCTTAATCTTCAAGCCCGGCAAGGACAAAGGATCGTCAAACTACACGAATAATTTCAGGCAGGGTGTAAATATCACCAGGTTCTCGCCGGCAAAAATAGAATATGATTTCTCAGGATCACAGTTTTCTGTCAATGTCCCGGTTGTTTTCCTTTTATCGCTTGTCGTGGGTTTGATCTCTGGGGCTTACGGAATCGGGGGTGGGGTTTTTACATCAGCTTTCCTGATAGCAGTTTGCAGATTGCCAATCCATACAACTGCTGCTGCTACAATGCTTGCAACTTTTTTTTCATCCCTGATGGGTGTCTTGAGCTTTGTAGTTCTCCCAATGATCCTTCCCGGAATTCTTGAACCCGCATCACCGGACTGGCTGCTTGGACTGCTGCTTGGAATCGGTGGTTTTCTTGGCACCTATACGGGTGCTCGACTTCAGAAATTCCTGCCGGGACGTACAATCAGGTACATACTGATAGTGTTGATGTTACTGGTAGCAATCAAATATGGATTTGAAACGTTATTTTAGTAGACAGGTGATTTTTCTAAATCCCTTTAAACACTTGACATTTTCCAGTTCTTATTCTTATAATATGTAAGCATCAAAAATTGCATCCCCAATTTTTGCATCCCCTAATTTATATTTTCAGGACTAAACGGTGTTCTCTCCCCCGCAAGCACCTCGTCCGGATTTCCATGTTTTTTATTATCATTGTTTTCGACCCGAAAAGCTCATTTAAACTGCCACCGAAGATTGGGGATTTAAAAATGGTTAAAAAAATCATCTTGCACCGAAGCGGGGGGATAATGATCAATACCCTGATTATAGCCTTCTTCCTCGTAGCAACCGGAACCGCTTTTATCATGTGGGCGGTAAATGAAAATCACCAGGCCAATTTTGACCTGGCACGTACCCAGGCTTATTACGTTGCCCAGCAGGGTATCATGGAACGAGCCCTGACCTCGATGAGAAACCGACCGGTGGAAACTCTGCCGGCTGGACGGGAATTTTTTGATCCGGGCGATTATTATGACATCGATGACAATTATATCGGCCGTTATCATGACATTACCCTGGAAAGAGTAAGCGTAAATGCCGAGTTTGGGATCTTTGACATCCAGTATACATATGATCTGAAGGGATCAGGTACAGTACCGTTACGAAGATCCAATGGAATGAAGGAAGACATCACCCGCTCTATTACAATGCGAGCGATGCTGCGGACTTATGCCAGCTACATGTATTTGACTAAGCACGAGGTTACAAGGTTTAATGAAATAATCTGGTTCTGGGGTCCTGACGATCTGGATGGACCGGTTCATTCCAACGATTATATCGGCATACACGATGTGCCGCATTTTTTTGATCGCTTTACATCTTCTGCGCCGGAATTGGCTGAAGGTTCGGATCAGACGGGCTGGTTCGCGTATGATCCAGTGTTTAACTCGCCAAAGGTCTTTTTCCCTGAAACGGCGAATTCGATTCGTTCGTGTGCATCAAATGGTGGAATGTTTCTGGAAAATGATTATGGCCTCTTACAAACACGCCTTCAAGCAGCACCCGGTGGATGGTTGGCATATCAGTGGCTGATGGGAACTCCTTTTGACAGTTCACATGCTGATATGGTTGGAACGATTCCATACAACGGTGCAATATTCGTTGAAGGTGACCTAGAGATATTCGGGGAATATGTTGCAGGTAACAATAATGTCGGTTGCTCAGGAAACATGTGGCTGATGGACAACATTTGCTACACCGGTATCGATCCGGATAATCCTGTTATACCTGAAGATTTTCCTCACATGCTCGGATTAATAAGTGAGCAGAAGATTGTTATTAAAGATACTTACGCTAATGGCAGGGCTAACAGCTCAATAGGCAGTGATATAACAATAACTGCTGCCCTGGTTGCACTGGGTGAATCCTTTACATTTGAGCATCAGAACGATGAATGGGATACCTACATCTATTGCACCGGTGCAAATGCCGGCTCGGATGACGAACGTGGTGAAATTCGTCTTAGGGGTTCGGTAACCCAAAAGAGACGTGGTTATGTACATCGCTCAAACTGTGGGGGGACAGGTTATGCAAAAGATTACGTATACGATCAGCGTTTAAGAGACAGCGCACCACCATGCTTTATAGAAGCCGTTGATGAAAACGGTAGTGGATTGTTTGATATTGTTGAATGGAAGGAAGAGATGCCGGAGTAGTTGATTCTTATGGCTAAAGACACAAAGGGCACTGTAGAATTTTGCAGTGCCCATTGTGCCTCAAATATATTCTTAATTTCTACCTTGAAGCCAACCCAGGACTTCCTGCCGCATCTATCATCCAGCCCAGTGTTTCGTCAAGAAACGCCATGTAACCGGACATGCTGTAACGGACTACTCCATCAGCATCAATAATTACGAAAGTAGGAATACCCATTACTTTATAATCCTCAGCCACAGAATCTTCAGCCAGTAAAACAGGCCATTTAAGCTTTTCATCAGTGGTGAATTTTTTGACCATCTCCAGCTTTTTCTCACCCCTCGCTCGTTCCCAGACATTTACGCTCAATAGCTCAATATCACCGGATTTAGCAATCCTGTGT